>JAQGMT010000054.1 GCA_028292185.1 Ramlibacter sp.
AGCTGGAACGGCGCCGCGCTGGCGCCATAGTTGGCTTTGTCGGGATTGGCTTTGGCGTAGTCCACCAGCTGTTGCACGGTACGCGCCGGATGCGACTGGCCCACCACCAGGATCAAGGGGAACGAGCCGACCAGCGACACCGGCGCGAAATCCTTCAAAGGCGAATAAGGCAGCTTGCTGTAGATCGCCGGGTTCATCGACATCGGCCCGCTCGGGCCGAACAGGATGGTGTAGCCGTCAGGCGCCGCCTTGGCGGCGTACTGCGCGGCAATGATGGACTGCGCGCCGGCCTTGTTCTCGACGATCACGGTCTGGCCCAGGCCCTTGCCCAGTTCCGCGGCGATGACGCGCGCCAAAAGGTCGGTGCCGCCGCCCGGCGCGTAGCCGACGATCAGCTGGATCGGCTTGCTGGGATACGTGGCTTGCGCTTGCGCCAGCGGCGCCGCCAGCGCGACGCACGACCAGGCCAACAGGCGCCACAAATCGAGGGTGCGGGTCATCGTGAGTCTCCTGCGAGGTGAAGATGAATTCGCGCGTACGCGTGAGGCCGGCTCACAGCGCCGTGATCCGTACGCAGAGCACCGCGGCCTGGCCGCCGTCGAGCGCTTTCAAACAGCGTTGAATGGCCGCGCGAAGTTGCTCGGGATCGTCTATGGTTTCGGCGTGCGCACCGAACGCGGCCGCCACGTCGGCGAAGCCGCGGCGCTCGCCGCCCAGGCGTGCCTGGAATTCATCCGCGCGCGCGGCCGCGCCATCCGGATAGACCTTCAGCACGGCTTCCTTCACCGCCTGCCAGCCGCCGTTGTCCAGGATCACCGTGAAGATCGGCAGCCGGTACTCCTGCGCCACCGCATACACGGACGTCGGATTGCAGAAGTGGAATCCGCCATCGCCGACCACTTGCACGACACGATTGCGCGGACGCGCGAGCTTCGCACCCAAGGCCATGCCGCCACTGAAGCCCAGGCCGCCGCCGGCCAGGCCAATGTAGCTTTGCGGCAGCGTGCGCTCGATCTGGCTCATCACCGCCGGCGCATTCCGGATGGCTTCGTTGACGACCACGTCGTCCGGCTCGAGCACTTCGTTCAAGGCGGCGCAAACGAATTCCGGTGAGACCGCACCGAGGACACCCGGCCGGGCGCCCGACGCGGCAATGCGCTGGCGGCGATCGGCGTGTTGCGGTTTCCATCCGGCAATGCGCTGCGCCACGCGGTGGCGGAACGCGTCGTCCGCTTCGGCGCGGACGATGGCGAGCACTTGCGCAATCACGGTGCCGCAGTCGGCCTGCACGCGCAAGTCGGTGGGGAAGCCCCACATCGGAAAATCCTTCTTCACCGCGTCGACGTCGACGTGCAGCCAGGGCAATGCCGGCCGATCGGGGACGAACTTCGGCAACCACGGCACGTCGACATCGAGCAGCAATCCGAGATCCGCGTCGACCAGGGCGGGCACCGGGTCGAAGCCCGCAAAGCAATCCGAATTGCGCGGGATGTTCAGGTGCTGCGGTCCGTACTCGAACACGCGGATACCGCAGGCGTGCGCCAGTTCATCGAGCAGCGCCACCGCTTCGGGCTTGCGGCCCAGGTAAGACGTGATGGCGATCGGATTGCGCGCCTCGAGCAGCCGCTTGGCGATGCGCCGCGCAGTGCCCTCGTCCACGCCGGCGGCTGCCACTGAACCGAAGCGCTCCTGCGGAAAAGTGCGGATGGCGCTCTCGTCCCACTCTTGCGCCAGCGTCTCGCGTGGCAGCGTCATGAACACCGGCCCCGGCGGATCGCTCTGCATCAGGGTATGGCCGCGCCGCAGCGCTTCCTTGGCCACCACGCCCGACGGCAAGGTGTATTCCCATTTCACATAGGGCCGCACCAGGCTGCCGATGTCGTACGGGTCCTGCACGAAATGCACGTAGTTGTCGCGCGAGCCCGGCAGTTCGCCATGGAGGCTGAAAGGCGCCTTGCCCGCCAACAGGAACACCGGCAAACGCGCACGGAACAGGTTGTGCAGGCCCATGCTGGAATTGGCGGTGCCCGCATCGACGTGCACCAGCACCGCCTGGCCTCGCCCCGTCATCGCAGCGTATCCGCCGGCCATGTGCACCGCCACGTTCTCGTGCGGGCACAACACCATGGCCGGATGCGCGCGTCCTTGCGCGTCCCACTCGGCCAGCGATTCGATCAGCGAGACGTGGTCGGTGCCGAGGTTGGAGAAGACATGCTCGATGCCGAGGTCCACCAGGCCTTCGAGAAAATAGTGGGCAGCTGAATGCGAACGCATGCGGCGATTGTGCGGCCCTCGCCCCGGTGGCGCATGCGAAGTTTCCCGCACGCGAGCGCGCAGTGACTAGAGCTTGGCGATCGCCGAGCGCACTTCGCCCACGCTCAGCACTTCCGACAGCACGACCGGGGCGCTGCCGCTCTTGTAGAACACATACACGGGCACACCGTTGCGGCCCAGCTGAGCCAGAGCCGCGGTGATGGCCGGATCTCGGCGCGTCCAGTCGGCGCGCAGCAGCGTGACGTTTTTCGCGGCAAGGTCGGCCATCACACGCTGGTCGGACAAGGTAGTCTTCTTGTTGTACTGGCACGTGACGCACCAGGCCGCCGTGAAGTCCACGAACACCGGTTGCCCCGAAGCCAGCACCTGGTCGACACGGCCCGCCTCCCATGGCTGCCACGGACCGCTTGCACTCGCGGCCGACGACGGCGGCGGAACGCGGGTGATGCTCGGCCCGGCCGCCCACAGCAGCAATGCCAGGCTGACCATCGCGACGGCGCCGATCACCGTGCGCGCGCGGCCACGCAGCGTGAACGCCCACACCATCATGCTCATGCCCACCAGCAGCGCGAGCAAGGCGCCCGCCCCGTCGACGCCGCTTTGCTGGCCCAGCACCCACACCAGCCAGGCCACGGTGCCGAACATCGGAAACGCCATGAACTTGCGGAACTGCTCCATCCACGCGCCGGGCTTGGGCAACCAGCCCGCGATGCCTGGAATCCAACTCGCCGCGAGATAAGGCAAGGCCATGCCCACTCCGATGGCCGCAAACACCAGCAAGGCCTGCGACGCGGGCAAGCCGATCGCAAAGCCCAGCGAGGCGCCCATGAAAGGCGCGGTGCACGGCGAAGCGATGGCCACGGCCAACACGCCGGACACGAATGCATTGGCAACCGGGTGGCGCGCTTGCAGCGTGGCCGCACTGGAGGGCAAGAACGCGCCAAAGTCGAACAGGCCGGCAAGGTTCAAGCCGATCAGCGTGAACAAGGCCGCCAGCGCAGCCACCACGGCGGGAGACTGCAACTGGAAGCCCCAGCCCAGTTCTTCTCCCGCGGCGCGCAGCACCAGCATCAGCGCGCCCAGCGCTGCGAACGAAACGATCACGCCCGCGCTGTAGGCAATGCCGGCGACGCGATGGGCGCGGCGGTCGTTGGCGTGCTGCGTGAACCCGACCACCTTGATCGCCAGGATGGGAAACACGCAAGGCATCAAGTTGAGCATCAAGCCGCCGAGCAAAGCCCCCAGCAGCGCCGCCGCCAACGTGAGCGAAGGCGTGGACGCCGGCGCGGCCGCGTTGCGCAATGCGGCTTGCAACTGCGGCGAGACCGCGCTGGCCGGCGACACCTTGGGCCATTCTCCGACCACTTTCAATTCGTCGCGCCAGCCGCGGCCATCGGCGGCGAGCACCACCGGCATCACGGAGGGACTTGCGGCACGCTGCGGCGACAAAGGCACCTGTGCCGTCCACGTTGCACCGTTCCAGGCCTGCGTCCACTTTGCGCCGGTCTCGATCACTTCCGGCGTTTCCGGAAAGAACTCGAGGGTCTTGCCGCGCAACTCCACCGGCAGCCCTTGCACGCTCAGCTCGATGGCATCGCCGGCCACGCGCACGTGGCTTTCCGTGGTGACGCCGAGGGTGCCGCGCATGATCGGCCTGGGTTGCGCCGCGAACGCCGCCTGGAAAGCCGATGCATTCAGCGCGGTGCTGCTTTGCGTCGGGATCTTCAGTGCGAACTCGCCGTCTTCCGGCACGCACTCCTTCTTGCACACCAGCCAATGCGCCTTGAGCTTGAGATCGAGGTCGCTGCCGAGCAGGCCGGGCTTGAAATCGGGGCTGATGGTGAGCGGCACCGGCAACAGCACGGTGCCGTCGTAGCCGTAGTTGGCCAGGACGCCGAGCGGAATCTTTTTCGGCACCGGCCAGGCGATGTCGCCGGCCGCTACGCCAGCGGGCAAGGTCCACTCCAGCTGCGTCGGCAGGCCCGAGTCGCCGGAGTTCTTCCAATAGGTGTGCCACTGCGGCTGGTGCGCCAGCTGCAAGCCGACCCACACTTGCTTGCCTGGTGCCACGCCGTCCGGCGCGTAGGCCAGCAACTCGGCGCGGACGCGCTCGGTGGTGACCACGCTCTTGCCGCCGGACTGCGCGAACACGGCCGCCGGCAGCGCACAGGCCGCTGCGAGCAATGCCGCACCGAGAAAGCGGAAAAGATTCATCGCAGCGTGGGAGCTCGGCTGTTGGGCGGAAGTTCCGTCACGCGAAGCCCAGTACGACTCGGCGCGTGGTGGCGCTCTTTTTCTCGAGCTTGGTGACCACGACCTTGCCGATCTCGGCGGTATTGGCCACGTGCGTGCCGCCGCAAGGCTGGAAGTCGATCAGGCCCGCGCCGACGCGCCCAGCGACCTCGGTCCGGTCGCCGATCATGATGGTCCTGATCCGCCCGGTGCCGCGCGGCGGCTGCACCGACATGCTCTTGACCAGCGCCGGGTTGGCATCGAGCTCCTCTTCGCTGATGGAGCCGACCACCACGGAATGAGCCGCCGCGACCAGGGCGGCAATTCCGTCGGTCAGCGTTTCCTTGTCGAGCGGGTCGGTCATGTTGAAATCCAGCCGCGCGTAATCGGGCGTGATCGAGCAGCCGTTCACCAGTTGCGGCACCAGGTGACAGAGCAAGTGCGTGGTCGTGTGAAAACGCATCAGCTTGTGGCGGCGCACCCAGTCAATGTGCGCCTTCACCTGGTCGCCCGGCTTGATATTCGTCAAAAGATGCTGCTGGCCCTCGGCGGGAACATGGGATATCTGGTGAGTCGGCCGGCCTTCGTCGTCCTTGCGCTTGCGCGTGTCGGAAACAGCCAGCGCACTGCCGTCGGCCAGCACCAACACCCCGCTGTCGCCGGCCTGCCCGCCGCCTTGCGGATAGAACACCGTGCGATCCAGCACGATGCCTTGCCCATCCACGGCAACTACCGTGGCGGCGCACTCCTGCAGATAGGCGTCGGTTCGGAAGATTTCGTCGGTGACGAGGCCATTCTGGTCCATAAGGCCTATTCTCGGGGTTTCCGCCTACACCTCTGCGGCAAGGGGCAAACCACACTGTCGAGCATGAAACTGCGCTCCAGCTCCTTGGCATTCGCCCTCGCCGCATGCGGCTTGCTCGCTTGCAACATGCCGGCCCTCGCTGCCGGCGCGGTGGGGGTGGGGCCGAACCCGACGCTGCCGGCGCCCGAGAAGAACCTGGTGCCGACGGTGAATATTGCGCCGGCCAAGGGTTGGCCGCAAGGCGCACGCCCTACCGCGCCCAAAGGCTTTCGGGTCACCGCGTTCGCCGGCGGCCTGGCCCACCCGCGCTGGGTGTACGTGCTGCCCAATGGCGACGTGCTGGTGGCCGAGAGCGACGCGCCGGCCAAGCCCGAAGACGAGAAAGGCGTGCGCGGGCTGGTGACCAAGCTGGTGATGAAGCGCGCCGGCTCCGGCGTGGGCAGCGCCAACCGCATCACCCTGCTGCGCGACGCCAACGGCGACGGCATTGCGGAG
>JAQGMT010000111.1 GCA_028292185.1 Ramlibacter sp.
GCCATCAACGACTTCGTCATCAAGTTCGCGAATGTCAACGGCTCGGGCTCGGCCAGCGCCAACGAACTGTTCGCCAAAGCCATCCTGCGCATGGGCGTGCCGGTCAGTCCGCGCAACATCTTCCCCAGCAATATCCAGGGCTTGCCCACCTGGTACGAAGTGCGCGTGTGCGAGAAGGGCTACCTCGGGCGCCGCGGCGGCATCGACATGATGGTGGCGATGAACCCGCAGACCTGGGACGCGGACGTCGCCGAACTGGAGCCGGGCGGCTACCTGTTCTATGACAGCACGCGACCGTTGCCGCCGTCGAAGTTTCGGCCCGACATCAACGTCATTGGCATGCCGCTCACCGAAATCTGCAATGCGGTGTACACCGATCCGCGCCAACGCCAGTTGTTCAAGAACATCGTGTATGTCGGTGCGTTGTCGGTGCTGCTGGGGATCGAGCCGGAAGTGATCGAGAAGCTGTTCGGCGAGCAGTACAAGGGCAAGGAAAAATTGCTGGCCTCGAATGTGCAGGCGCTGCACCTGGGCCGCGACTTTGCCAAGGAACATCTGCAGGCGCCGCTGGGCATTCGTGTGCGGCGCAGCGACAAGGTCGGCGACCAGATCTTTGTCGACGGCAACAGCGCGGCTGCGCTGGGCTGCGTGTACGGCGGCGCCACGGTCGCGGCCTGGTACCCGATCACGCCTTCGTCGTCGGTGGCGGAGGCGTTCCAGAAATACTGCGCGAAGTTCCGGGTCGACCCGGCGACGGGGCAGAACAAGTACGCCATTGTGCAGGCCGAAGACGAGATTGCTTCCATCGGCATGGTGGTGGGCGCCGGATGGAACGGCGCCCGCGCGTTCACGGCGACATCGGGACCGGGCGTGTCGCTCATGACCGAGTTCATCGGCCTCGCGTACTTCGCGGAGATCCCGGTCACCATCATCAACGTGCAGCGCGGCGGCCCGTCCACCGGCATGCCGACGCGCACGCAGCAAGCCGACATCCTGTCGTGCGCCTACGCCTCGCACGGCGACACCAAGCACGTGCTGCTGTTCCCGCAAGACCCGCAGGAGTGCTTTGAGCACGCCGCCTGCGCGCTCGACCTGGCCGACCGCTTGCAGACGCCGGTGTTCGTGATGACCGATCTCGACATCGGCATGAACCAGCGCCTGTGCCATCCGTTCGAGTGGGACGAGTCGCGCGCTTACGACCGCGGCAAGGTGATGACGGCCGAGGAACTCGAGGCCGGCAAGGATTTCGGCCGCTACAAGGACGTGGACGGCGACGGCATCCCGTGGCGCACGCTGCCGGGCACCCATCCGACCAAGGGAAGTTACTTCACGCGGGGCACCACGCGCGATCCGTACGCGCGCTACTCGGAGCGCGGCCCCGACTACATCTACAACGTCGAGCGCCTGCTGAAAAAATTCGCCACCGCGGCGACGCTGGTGCCGCAACCGGTGATCCGCAAGGCGGCGAAGAAGACGCGGCTCGGCGTCATCTACTTCGGCTCGACCAGCCCGGCCATGCATGAAGCGCTGGACGTGCTCACCGCGGCGAGCATTCCGCTGGACGCACTGCGCTTGCGCGCCTATCCTTTCCCGCAGAGCGTCGCGCAGTTCATCGCCGACCACGACGAAGTGTTCATCGTGGAGCAGAACCGCGACGCGCAGATGCGCAGCCTGCTGGTGAACGAATTCGACGTCGACCCCAACAAGTTGATCCGCGTGCTGCACTTCGACGGCACGCCCATCACAGCTCGCTTCATCACCCAGGCCATCACCGAGCACGTGCACGCCAAGGCGGTCACCGGCTCCCTCCCCTCCCGGGGGAGGGCTGGGGTGGGGGCTTAGGAATAGACATGACCTACATCGCCAAGCCTCGCCTCCATCACCCCACCCTGGAAGTCAACAAGGTCGGCTACACCCGCCGCGACTACGAGGGTAAGATCTCGACGCTGTGCGCCGGTTGCGGGCACGATTCGATTTCCGCGGCCATCATCCAGGCCTGCTGGGAGCTGGACATCCAGCCGCACCGCATCGCCAAGCTCTCGGGCATCGGCTGCAGCTCCAAGACGCCCGACTATTTCCTCGGCGCCTCGCACGGGTTCAACACCGTGCATGGCCGCATGCCGTCGGTGCTGACCGGCGCCAACCTCGCCAATCGCGAGCTGCTGTACCTGGGCGTCTCCGGCGACGGCGACTCCGCCTCCATCGGACTGGGCCAGTTCGCGCATGCGATCCGCCGCGGCGTGCGCATGGCGTACATCGTTGAGAACAACGGCGTCTACGGCCTGACCAAGGGCCAGTTCTCGGCCACCGCCGACCAGGGCTCCAAGAGCAAGAAGGGCGTGATCAACAGCGACAGTCCGGTGGACCTGGTGGCCATTGCTCTGCAATTGGGCGCGACCTATGTGGGACGCGGCTTTTCCGGCAACAAGGCGCAACTGGTGCCGCTCATCAAGGGCGCGATGGCGCATGGCGGCGCGGCCTTCATCGACGTGATCAGCCCCTGCGTGGCGTTCAACAACCATCCAGGCAGCACCAAGAGCTACGACTACGTGCGCGAGCACAACGAGGCCGTCAGCCGCATCGACTTCATCACCGAGCGCGATGAGATCACTGTCGAGGCCGCGCCCGGCGAAGTGGTCGATGTGCGCCAGCACGACGGCTCATTGCTGAGGTTACGCAGCCTGCACTCCGACTACGACCCCACCAACCGCCACGCCGCGATGAACTACATGCAGACGCACCAGGCGCTGGGGGAAGTGGTCACGGGCCTGCTGTACGTGGATCCGCTGGCGGCCGACCTGCATACGTCGCTCAATACCACCGCGACCCCGCTGAACACCTTGGGCGCACCACAACTGTGCCCCGGCGCTGCTGCATTGGCCAAAGTCAACGCGTCCTTGCGTTAACGAAAACAGGCGCTACATTGGATGGTGTGGAGGTCGATCATGGCTGAACGCACCGTATTCCAATCCAGTTCGCAAAAGCGGGTGCTCAGCCTCGGGCCGCAGGCCAGCGTGCGCGAAGCGGCGGGCGTGATGACCCGGGCCAATTGCGGCAGCGTCCTGATCATGGAGCCTCCCGAAGCGCTCTTGGGCATCGTCACCGAACGTGACCTCATGACCCGCGTGCTCGCCAAGGGCCTCGATCCCGAACGCACGACCGTGCGCGAAGTGATGACGCCCAACCCGATCTGCATCGGCCCGGAGGCCAAGGTATCCGATGCCGTGGTCATCATGATCGAGCGCGGCTTCAGGCACCTGCCCATCGTCGGCTCGGGCAAGAAGATCATGGGCGTGTTCTCGGTGCGCGATGCGCTGCCCCGCGAAATCGGCAGCGCGCTCAGCCAGGCCGAGTTCAATGAACAGGTGAACGACGCGCTGGGTTAGCCCTGCAGCCGCGCCTGGAATTCGCGCGTGAGCGCGCCTATCACCGCGGCTTGCGCAAAATCGCGGGCCTGCACAACGGCAATGCGCCGCGCTTCGGCACTGGGGATCTCGAGCACGCGCAGGCGCGCGTCCGACGCCCAGCGACTGCCTTGCAGCTGCGGCAGGATCGCCGCCCCCAGGCCCGCGCGCACCAGGTCGACGATGGATTCGATGGCGTTGAGTTCGAGGATCTCGACAGGCTTGACCCGCAATCGGCGCAACAGGCGCTCCACCAGGAAGCCGGTGTGCTCGGTGCGGTCGAATCGAATGAAGGGATGGCGCTGCAGCACGCTGCGGGCGCTGCCTTCGGCGTTGCGCGGCGCCACCACCACCATCGGCTCTTCGTACAAGGCGGTCCAGGCCAGGCCCGGCCGGCCCCGGCCCGGCTCACGGATCGCGATGCCGGCGTCGAGTTCGCCCGATTCCACCCGCGCCACCAGCTCCGCCGACTTGGCGGCCGAGACATGCATCTCCAGCGCGGGATGGCGCGCCTTGAGCGAAAGCGTGGCTTCGATCAAGGGCCGCACGGCCGACACCACGGCGCCCAGGTGCAGGGTGCCGGACATCGGCTCGGCCGAGTGCGCGCTGGCCTGCATGCGTTCGTACTGATCGACGAGCTTGCGGATGGCGGGCAGCAACTCGCGCCCGGCGTCGCTCAGCACCACCGACTTGCCCTGCCGCTCGAACAGGGGCGTGCGCAAGTCGGCCTCCAGCCCGCGCATCTGCTGGCCCACCGCCGCCTGGGTCAGTGCGACGCGCTCGGCCGCCGCCGCGAACGAGCCTTCGGCGGCTGAGGCGATGAAGGTGCGCAGGACACGGATGCTGGTCATGCCTGGATGCTAAACAATTTCTTTACTGACGGTAAAGCATTATTGGTATTTACTTTTCCTTGCGCGTCCGATAATCAGGCTTGGCCCGCCGGTACACCCTGGTGCCCTGCGGCTTCCCCCCACACCGTTTCGAGGCCTGACGTGAAGTTCGATTTCCACAATCCCTATCCCACCACCCGCCTGCCCGTCTTCGCGCGCAATGTCGTTTCCACTTCCCATCCCCTGGGCGCGCAGGCGGGCTTGCGCATGTTGTGGAAGGGCGGCAATGCGGTGGACGCGGCGATTGCGGCGGCGGCGGTGATGACCATCTGCGAGCCGGTCAGCAATGGCCTGGGCAGCGATTCCTTTGCGATCCTGTGGGACGGCAAGGCCTTGCACGGCCTGAACGCCTCAGGGCGCGCGCCGGCCAGCTGGACACCGGAATACTTCAAGCAGAAATATGGCAACGACGCGTCGGCGCCGCCCAAGCGCGGTTTCGATTCGGCCACCGTGCCGGGCGCGGTGTCGAGCTGGGTCGCGATGAGCGAACGCTTCGGCAAGCTGCCGTTCGGCGACCTGCTGGAACCGGCGATCGAGATCGCCGAGCGCGGCTACCTGATGCCGGTGGTGGTGCAAGGCAAGTGGGAGGCCGCCACGCCTGAATTGGGCAAGCTGCCGGGTTTTGCCGAATCGTTCCTGCCCTGGGGCCGGGCGCCCAAGGTCGGCGAGCTGTTCCAGTTCAAGGCAGCGGCGCGCGCCTTGCGCGCCATCGCCAAGAGCAAGGGCGAGGCCTTCTACGGCGGCGAGATCGCACAGGCGATCGAGAAGTTCGCGGCGGCCAATGGCGGCAGCATCACCGCCAAGGACTTCGCGGACCACAAGCCCGAGTGGGTGACCCCCATCGCCAAGGACTATGCCGGCTACACCGTGCACGAGATCCCGCCGAACGGGCAGGGCATCGCCGCATTGGCCGCCCTGGGCATCCTGAAGAATTTCGACCTGGCCTC
>JAQGMT010000128.1 GCA_028292185.1 Ramlibacter sp.
TACACCATCGTCGAAAAGAAGGATGCCACCGCGCAGTTGCTGCGCTTCATCGAGCGCGAGCACGCGGGCGACGCCGGCATCGTCTATTGCCAGACCCGCAAGCGGGTGGAGGAGATCGCCCAGACGCTCAGCCAGCAAGGCATTCGCGCGCTGCCGTACCACGCCGGGCTGGACGCCGAAGTGCGCCAAGCCAACCAGGACCGGTTCCTGCGCGAAGAAGCCATCGTGATGGTCGCCACCATCGCCTTCGGCATGGGCATCGACAAGCCCGACGTCAAGTTCGTGGCGCACCTGGACATGCCCAAGAACATCGAAGGCTATTACCAGGAGACCGGCCGGGCCGGCCGCGACGGCTTGCCGGCCGACGCCTGGATGGCGTACGGACTGCAAGACGTGGTGAACCAGCGCCGCATGATCGACGAAAGCCCGGCCGGTGAAGATTTCAAGCAGGTGATGCGCGGCAAGCTCGATGCGCTGCTGGCGCTGGCCGAGGCGACCGATTGCCGCCGCGTGCGGCTGCTGGCTTACTTTGGCGAGCAAAGCCAGGCTTGCGGCAATTGCGACAACTGTCTGGCGCCCCCCGACATCTGGGACGGCACCGATGCGGCGCGCAAGCTGCTGTCCACCATCTACCGCGTGCAGCAGCAAAGCGGCATCAGCTTCGGCGCCGGCCACGTCATGGACATCATGCGCGGCAAGAAGACCGAGAAGGTCGCCCAGTTCGGCCACGAGGGCCTGAGCACCTTCGGCATCGGCGCGCAGTTCAGCGAAGTACAGTTGCGCGGCGTGCTGCGCCAGCTGATCGCCACCGGCGCCCTGTCGGTGGATGGCCAGGCGTTCAACACGCTCAAGCTCACGGAAGGCTCGCGCGCGGTGCTCAAGGGCGAAACGCCGGTGCAGTTGCGCGAATCGGTTTCGCTGCCGGCGGATTCACGCCGACGCAAGGGTGCGGCTACCAAGGCGCCGCCTGCAGTGGCCGCCAGCCTGACGGACGCCGGCCAACTTCGTTTCACCGCCCTCAAGGCATGGCGTGGCGAGGTGGCGCGCGCCCACAACCTGCCCGCCTATGTGATCTTTCACGATGCGACGCTGGCCGCCATCGCCGCGCTCGCTCCGACATCGCTGGACGACCTGCAAGGCATCAGCGGCATCGGCGCCAAGAAACTCGAGGCCTACGGCGCGGAGGTGCTGCGCGTGGTATCGCTCGGCTGATCCGCGACCGCGGGGATGTTGCGGCGGTTGCCCCGCACGCGCTGGAACTCGCCCTCCAGCATCTGGAGTTCCGCATCCGACATGGATTCGAGCCGGATCATCTCGTTGCGCGCGGTCTGCGTGGCGCGGATCAATTCATCCAGCTTCAGCTGCATCGCTTTGGAGTCGCGGTTCTGGGTGTTCTGGATCAGGAAAACCATCAGGCTGGGGATGATCGAGCAGATGGTGCTCATGGTCAGCTGCCACGTGTCGGCAAAATGAAAGAAAGGCCCCATGAAGGCCCAAACGAGGACTCCCGTCAGCGCGACGGTGAAGGCCCACGGCGAGCCGGTCGCCTCCGAAACCCGCTGGGCGAAGACCCGAAATTTTTCTTGCACGAGTGACTCCCCTAGGTAGGGAAATCATGGTATCCGGCGATGCGCGGCTGTAGGCGTTACTGCACGAAGCCGATGTTGCGCGCTTCGCGTACTTCGGGTTTGATGCGGTGCTCGGCGTCGAGCTGCTCGAGGAACTCGGCCACGGAAAACTCAGCGGCGAGGATGTCGACCTGCCGCTTCACGGCCGCGAAATCACCGGGGCACAACTGCCCAAGGCGGGCCAACTTGGCCCTGGCGTCATCGGTCAGCGCCGAGGCATCACCGGCCAGCGCTTCGGTGATGAACATCTTTTCGCGCTGCGCGGCCGTCAACGGCTTGAACCTGATCTTGAAAGTGAAACGGCGCAACGCCGCCTGGTCGATCCGGTCCATCAGGTTGGTGGTGCACACGAAGACGCCGTTGAAGCGCTCCATGCCCTGCAGCATCTCGTTGACCTCGGTCACTTCGTAAGTGCGCTGGGCGCCGCGCCGGTCCTGCAGAAAGCTGTCGGCTTCGTCAAGCAACAGCACCGCCTTTTCCGCCTCGGCCTCCCGGAACATGCCGGCCATGTTCTGCTCGGTCTCGCCGACGAACTTGCTCATCAGGTCGCTCGCTTGCTTCACCAGCAAAGGCTTGTCGAGGCTCTTTGCGATGTGCTCGGCCAGCGCGGTCTTTCCGGTGCCGGGGGCGCCGTAAAAACACAGCGTGCCGTGGCCGCGCGCCTTGAGCGCCTGCACGATGCGCGGAATCTCGAAGCGCGTCTCGACATTGAGCATGTCGAGGTCGTAAGTGGTGACGCTGCGTCGCGCGCCCGAGTCGTGGGTGCGATTGCCAAGGGCGAGGTCCGAGTTGCGCAGCTGCCGCTCGATCAGGCTTTCCATCGAAGTGCCGCCGCCATCGGCCAGGCCGGCGAAGCGCACCGCGGTGCGTATCTGCGCTGGCGTCAGGCCTTTGCGCTCCGTCAGTTTGGCGACGAAGGCGTCGGACACCGTCACCCCTTCGAGCGTCTTGCGCACCAGCCCTTCGCGCGCGCCCGGCGGGGGGGACTTCAGTTCCAGGTGATAGGCGAACCGGCGCCGGAAGGCGGGGTCGATCTGCTCGATGCGGTTGGTCACCCAGATGGTGGGCACGGCGTTCGATTCGAGTATCTGGTTGACCCAGGCCTTGCCGCTCACGCTGCCGCTCGCTGGAGCCACCACCTGTTCGGCACGAGCCATCAGCTGAGCCGCCTCGCTGGAGATCGGCGGGAACACGTCCTCGACTTCGTCGAACAACAACGCCGCCTGGGCGCTGCCCTTGAGGAACACCTGCGCGATCTGCAGCGAGCGATAACGATCGCGGCCGCTGAGCGAATTGCCGTCGCGATCGGCATATTCCACTTCGAACAGCTCCAGATTGGCGGCCTGCGCAACCACCTTGGCCAGCTCCGTCTTCCCCGTGCCAGGCGGCCCGTAGAGCAGCACGTTCACGCCCGGCTCCTTGCGTGTCACGGCGTTGCGCAGCAGAGCGCAAAGCACCTGCGCATCTTCCTCGACAAAGCTGAAGTCGCCCAGGCCCAGTGCGCTCTTGGCCGACGGCCGCGTGAACACGGCCATCAGTTCGTTCTGGTCGCGGTACTCGCGCATCAGCACCGGCGGCAATTTCTCGCTGACCTTCATCAGGTCGGCCAGGTCGGTGATGTTGTGTTCGGAGATCAGGTTCTCGACCAGGCCGATGCGCTCCAGCCGCGAGCCGGCGCGCAGCGCTTCGCCCACCTCGGTCGCGTTCACGCCGGCAATCTCGGCGATGGCGGCGTACGCTTCCGGTGCGTTATTGACCTTGAACTCCACCAGGATGCTGCGCAGGTCGCGCTGATAACGAGCCAGGGTGCCGTACAGCAGCAGCGCGCGTTCGGCCTTGTTCAACTGCAGCAGCCCGGATAGCGCATCGATGTTCTTTTCGACCAGCGTGGAATGCTTTTTCAGCGCATGGGTCAGCCAGTCGCCGGTGACCGACAGCACCGACAGCAGGTCCTTGGGCTGGTCCTTCGCGTATTCGTCCAGGTAGAAGAACAGCGTGCCTTCTTCGTACGGTCCGCGCCAGACACCATGCCGGTCCAGAAACTCCTGCGTGGTCAGTTGTTCGTGGCCGCGCCAGAACTCGTTGTCCTTGCAGCGGCGCGCAAGGAACTCGCGCAGCCGCGCCAACGCGGGCGCCGGCCACACGAGGTGCCGGCCCGCCAGCGACAGCAAACCGTTGAGGTCGCGCCGGACGTTGAACTTGCCGCCCTGCTTGGCCGCCAGCGTCAGCACGAAATGCGAGCACATCAAGTCCAGCACCGGCGCGTCCTTCAGACCCGGCGAGGGGAGTACCTGCAAATCGAGGGAACGCTTGACCATTCGGGGAGGGCCCTCCGGGACCGATTGCGCTTGCTTACGATAACGCCAGTCGATGCTACAGGGAAGACGGGGGTTGTGGGGAAAGCGCCACTTTTTTCCCTTTAACTCCGACAATGGGCAGATGATTGAATTGGCCGATATTCGCGAAGCGGCGCGGCGCGTGCAAGGCCAAGTGCTCCAGACGCCGTGCGTGGAATCGCGCACCTTGTCTCGCATTGCCGACGCGAAGGTGTTCCTGAAGTTCGAGAACCTGCAGTTCACCGCGTCGTTCAAGGAGCGCGGCGCCTGCAACAAGCTCGCGCAGCTCAGCGGCAGCGCTCCCGCCCGGGGCGTGATCGCGATGAGCGCGGGCAATCACGCGCAGGGCGTCGCGTATCACGCGCAGCGGCTTGGCCTGCGTGCCGTGATCGTGATGCCACGCTTCACACCGGGTGTGAAGGTGGAGCGCACGCGCAGCTTCGGCGCGGAAATCGTGCTGCACGGCGACTCGCTCGACGAGGCGCGCGAACACGCACTCGCGCTGGCCGCGGAGCAGAACCTGAACTTCGTTCATCCGTATGACGACGAGGCGATCGTCGCCGGGCAGGGAACGGTCGGCCTCGAGATGCTGCAGGCGGTGCCGGACCTCGACACGCTCGTGGTCGCCGTGGGCGGCGGCGGCCTGATCGCCGGGATCGCGGTGGCGGCGAAGGCGCTCAAACCCGGCATCGAGGTGATCGGCGTGCAGGCGCTGCGCT
>JAQGMT010000131.1 GCA_028292185.1 Ramlibacter sp.
TGCACGCGCTCTACGCGAAGGCCAAGACCGCACGCGAGGTGGCCGAGGCGGGTATCGCCGCGGGTTGCGAGTTCGACCGCAACTCCGCCGCGCCGGCCGACGTGTTCACCATGAAGATGAAAGAGCCGAAATGAAAGTCAGGGCATGACTCTCACCGACGTCAAGGTGCCGGACATCGGCGATTTCAAGGATGTCGCGGTCATCGAACTGCTGGTCAAGCCCGGCGACATGATCAAGGCCGAGCAGTCGCTCGTCACGGTGGAAAGCGACAAGGCTTCGATGGAGATTCCTTCATCGCACGCCGGCGTGGTGAAGGAGTTGAAGGTCAAGCTGGGGGACAAAGTGAGCGAAGGGTCTGTGCTGCTGACGCTCGAGTCCGACGCCGCGGCCGTCTCTTCTTCTTCCCCGCCCCCTCCGGGGGAGGGCAGGGTGGGGGCAGGTGCTGGCGCACCTGCCCTTTCGGGCGCAATAGGCTCCCCCCCACCCCAACCCTCCCCCTCGAGGGGGAGGGAGGAAAGTCCGACGCCAGCCGCTGGTTCTTACTCCGGGGCGGCCGACCTCGAATGCGACATGCTGGTCCTCGGCTCCGGCCCGGGCGGCTACTCCGCTGCGTTCCGTGCCGCCGACCTCGGGATGAAGGTGGTGCTGGTAGAGCGGTACGCCACGCTCGGCGGCGTGTGCCTGAACGTCGGCTGCATTCCGTCGAAGGCGCTGCTGCATGTGGCCGCGGTGATGGACGAGGTCAGCCACTTCGAGGCGCTGGGCGTGAGCTTCGGCAAACCGAAGATCGAGCTGGATAAATTGCGCGCGCACAAGGCGAAAGTGGTCGGCAAGCTGACCGGCGGACTGACCGCGATGGCGAAGATGCGCAAGGTCACGGTGGTGCGCGGCTCCGGCGAATTCCTGGATCCGCATCACATGCAGGTCGAAGAGACCAGCGGAGCCGCCCAGGACAAGACCGGCAAGAAGCAGACGATCAAGTTTCGCAACTGCATCATCGCCGCGGGATCGCAAGCGGTGCAACTGCCTTTCATGCCCAAAGATCCGCGCGTCGTGGACTCTACGGGCGCGCTCGAACTGGTGGGCAGCCCGAAACGGATGTTGATTCTGGGCGGCGGGATCATCGGCCTGGAGATGGGTACTGTGTACTCGACGCTGGGCGCGCGGCTCGACGTGGTTGAGATGCTGGACGGCCTGATGCAAGGCGCGGACCGCGACCTGGTGCGCGTGTGGCAGAAGATGAACACGCCGCGCTTCGACAACATCATGCTCAAGACCAAGACCGTGGGTGCGCAGGCGCAGAAGGACGGCATCCTGGTGAAGTTCGAAGGCGAGCAGGCGCCCAAGGAGCCGCAGCTTTACGACCTGGTCTTGCAGGCGGTCGGGCGCAGCCCCAACGGCAAGAGGATCGGCGCCGAGAAAGCCGGCGTCGCCGTCACCGACCGCGGCTTCATCCCGGTGGACGTGCAGATGCGTACCAACGTGCCGCACATTTTCGCGATCGGCGACATCGTCGGCCAACCCATGCTCGCGCACAAGGCGGTGCACGAAGCGCATGTCGCGGCCGAGGTGGCTGCGGGCGAGATGAACGGCGATGAAGAACTGCGCCGCGCCGCCTTCGACGCGCGCGTGATCCCCAGCGTCGCTTACACCGACCCGGAAGTGGCTTGGGTGGGGCTGACGGAAGACCAGGCCAAGGCGGAAGGCATTGCCATCAAGAAGGGGCACTTCCCATGGACCGCGTCCGGACGCGCCATCGCGAATGCGCGCGATGAAGGCTTCACCAAGCTGTTGTTCGACGCGCAGACGCATCGCATCCTGGGCGGCGGCATCGTGGGCACGCATGCGGGCGACATGATCGGGGAAATCGCGCTGGCGATCGAGATGGGCGCCGACGAAGTGGACATCGGCAAGACCATCCATCCGCATCCGACGCTGGGCGAAAGCATCGGCATGGCCGCGGAGATCGCGCACGGCACCTGCACCGACGTGCCGCCGCAGCGCAAGGCCTGAGCCTGGCCGCCGCTAGCGCTTCGGAAGCCTCAGGGCGGGGTGGTGGCGAGGGGCTCGGCGGGCGCCCGGGTCAGCACCCGGCGCGCGCCATCGAAGCGGCGCTGCCAGTAGCTCTGGCCCATGTCTTCGACCCGCACCTGCGCGCCCGGCTTGGGCGAGTGGATGAACTTGCCTTCACCGACATAGATGCCCACATGGCTGAAGGCGCGCTTCATGGTGTTGAAGAAGACGAGGTCGCCCGGCTGAAGATCGTTCTTGTCGACTTTGCTGGTGGCTGCCGCCTGCTGGTCTGCGCGGCGCGGCAACACCAGGCCCACGGTGTTCTCATACATCGCCTTGACGAAGCCGCTGCAATCGAAGCCCGATTCGGCGTTGTTGCCGCCGCGGCGGTAAGGCACGCCCAGGAAGCCCATCGCGGTGAGCACCAGGTCGGAAGCACTGTTGCTGACGTTCTGTCCCACCTGTCCGAGCTTGTCCAGCAATCCGCGCTCGGGCGCCAAGCCTTTTTCAAGGACGAAGCGGCTGATGTCGTCGGAATCTGGGGAGCTGGCAGGCGCGGCCTGTGCCGTCAGGCACACCGTGAGGAGGATCAGGCTCAAGCTCTGCTTCATCAGGCGCCCAGAATACCCTGCCGTGACAGCACAAGTCAAGTGAGGTGTCTGGCGTAAGCTGTTGATTGGATAAGGGGATTTGATGAGCTCGAACACTTTCCGTGATTGGATCGCCGGTGCGGCATCTGCTGTCCTGGCGACGTGCCTGCTCGCTGCCGGCGCCGCCAGCGCGCAGGAACTGCGCACCCAAGTCGTGGCGCAGGGACTGGAGCATCCGTGGGCCGTGGCCTTCTTGCCGCAAGGCCGGTTCCTCGTCACGGAACGGCCGGGCCGCATGCGCGTTGTTGAAGCCGATGGCAAAGTCGGCCCGCCGCTGGCCGGTGTGCCGCGCGTGGTCACGGGCGGACAGGCCGGTTTGCTGGACGTGATGCTGGACTCCGGCTTTGCCGTCAACCGCACTCTCTTCTTTTGTTTTTCCGAACCGGGGCAGGGCGGCAACAGCACCGCGCTGGCGCGGGCCCGCTTGTCGAGCGATGCGGCGCGCCTGGAAGACGTGAAGGTGATCTTCAGCCAGCAGCCCAAGGTGGCGAGCAGCAATCACTTCGGCTGCCGCATCGTCGAAACGCGCGACGGCAACCTGTTCCTCACGCTGGGCGAACGATTCATCCGCAAGGAGGAGGCGCAGAAACTCGACAACCACCTGGGAAAAATCGTCCGGCTGACCAAGGACGGCGCGCCCGCGCCGGGCAACCCTTTCATCGGCCGCGCCGGCGCGCTGCCGGAAATCTGGAGCTACGGCCATCGCAATTCGCAAGGCGCGACGCTGGCGCCCGACGGCACCTTCTGGATGCATGAACACGGCGCCCAAGGCGGCGACGAGATCAACCTGCCGCAGCCGGGGCGCAACTACGGTTGGCCGGTGATCACGTTTGGCGAAAACTATGGGGGCGGGCCCATCGGCGAAGGCATCACCGCGAAGGCCGGCATGGAGCAGCCGCTGTACTACTGGGTGCCTTCGATCGCGCCCTCGGGCATGGCCTTCCTCACCAGCGACCGTTATGGGCCGGCGATGAAGGGCAACCTGTTCATCGGCTCACTGAAGTTCGGCTACCTTGCGCGGCTGGAGCTCGGGGGCGGCAAGGTGCTGCGCGAACACAAGCTGCTGGAAGGACTGGAGCGGGTGCGCGACGTGCGCCAGGGGCCCGACGGGCTGCTGTATCTCCTGACCGACCTGGACAAAGGCCGCTTGCTGCGCGTGCTGCCCGGCTGAGCGCGCGCGCTGGGGTCAGGGCTTGACCAGCCCCTTGCGCACGGCGTAGAGCGTCAGGCTGGCGATGTCGTTCAGGTGCAGGCGCTCCATGATGCGCGCACGGTGCACATCGACTGTCTTGGGCGACAGGCCGAGCTCGTAGGCGATTTCCTTGGAGGCACGGCCTTGCGCGATCAGCTTCAGGATTTCCACCTGCCGGTGTGTGAGCTCGTCATCGACGGTCGGTTCCGAAGGCTGCAGCAATCGCTGGGCAATGGCAGGACTGAAGTAGCTGCCCGTCGCCATCACGCTGCGCACGGCCTGTTCCAGTTCGAACGGAGGCGCGTCCTTCATCAGGTAGCCGCAGGCGCCGCTGGCGACCGCCCGCTTGACGAAATCGACCGTGTCGTACATCGAAAGCACCAGCAGGCGCACCTGCGGAAACTTGTTGTGGATCTCTGAGATCGCAGCGATGCCGTCCATGCCGGGCATCGAGATATCCGTCATGACCACGTCGGGGTTCAGGCTTTCCACCAGCTTGACCAGTTCCCGGCCGTCGCGCGCCTCGGCGATGACGTCGACTCCGTCGACCATCGACAACAGCGCCTTGATGCCGGAACGGACCAGGTCGTGATCGTCCGCGAGGACGATACGGATCGGCTTGGCTGCTGCTGTATTTTTCATATTCCCTCTACTCGACAATCCGGTTATATCACTGCGCGGACTGCAACTCCGCCGCCCGGCCGCGTGCGTATGTGCAGCCGGCCACCGGCCAGTTCGGTGCGCTCGATCATTCCGTAGAGCCCGACGTTGCGCTCGCTGGCCTGGCCGTCCAGCACCACGCTCTTGTCGAAGCCGACGCCGTCGTCCACCAGCAGCATCCCAATCCGCCCATCGGCCAAAAACCGCAGCCGTACGGCAACGTGCGTCGCCTGGGCATGCCGCACCACGTTGTTCAACGCTTCCTGCACCAGCCGCAGCGCGACGGAAGCTGTCTCTCCCAGTTCGACCGGCTCGTCGCCGCGTGACGACACACTGAAGGCCAGCCCGGCTGGCTCGGCGATTCGCTGCACCGCGGATTGGGCGGCGGCCACCAGCCCCAGCAGGTCCAGCTGTGCCGGCCGCAACGAGAACGAGAGCGTCTTGAGCTGCTTGACCGCGCCTTGCGCCATTTCCATCGCGGTCTCGGTGTGCTTGAGCGTCGCTTGCGGGTCCGAGGTGCGCTTGGCGGCGTGCAGGTGGATCACCATGCCGGTGAGTGTCTGGCCGAGGTGATCGTGGAGTTCGCGCGAGATCAGGCTGCGTTCGCGCTCTTGCGCCACCACCAGCCGTGCCGAGAGTTTCTTCAAGCGGCGATAGGCGGCCTCGAGTTCACGGCCCAGCCGCTCCTGTTCCAGCGCGCGCTGCCGCTCGTTCAGCACGCGGTTGATGATCTGCGGCAGCGTGCCCAGCTTGTCCTTGGTGAGGTAGTCCTTGGCGCCGCAACGCAGCACGTGCACCGCGGCCTCCTCGCCGATGGCGCGCGTGACCACGATCAGCGGCGTTCCGCAGCGCCGCGCCACGAGGATCTGCAGCGCGGCATAGGGCGAAAACCTGGGCAGGTTGAAGTCGCACAGAATGACGTCGAATTCCTGCTGCAAGGCATCGATGAATCCGTCGGCTTCTTCCACCCGGTGCAGGTGATACCGGTGCTGGGGATCGGCGCGTTCCAGGGCGATCGCCATGAGTTCGACGTCGTCGGGATTGTCTTCCACGCACAGCAGCCTGATGGTGGCGGGGTCGGCGAGCTCGGTCACGGGATCCTTGGAACTGGGGCGGCGCAAGTTTACCCGGCAGCAGTGCGCCGGCCGCTGCGCGCGCTCGCCGCGATAGGGAAATTTCTTAAACCTCCGCCGGCAATCCCCTTATGGCCGGCATGGGCCCGCGTGGTGTCATGGCTCTACAGTGCACGCGACCCCGCTGCACAAGGAGTCAAGCCCGTGTCAGTAACGTCTCCATCGAGCCTCCCTGCTGGCGCTGCTGCAAGCGCGGCAGTCGCCGCCGGCTCCGCCCCCGTTCAATGGATCTCGCATACCGTGCGCCACCTGGAACGCTGGGTGGCGTGGTCGATTGCCGTCTATACCGCGTGGCTCGCGGTGTTTGCGTTTCCGGGCGTCCCCGCCGTATGGCTGTTCGTCCTGTATGCCGGCCTGCTGGGCAAGTGGGCTGAAGCGCGCCCGGCACGGCGCCCGTCCGAATTGAGCTGGCGCGCCGTCGCGCTGATCGCCGGTGCTTACGTGCTGCATACGCACATCTCACCGGGCATCGGCGGTCCCACCGGGCCCTTCTTCTTCTGGCTCAGCATCACCTGCGTGTTCTATGCGTTCATGCTCAAGCCGGTGTGGGTCGCCGGCGTGGTGGCGATCGCGCTGCTCGAACTGGGCGTGTCCTTCGTGCAGACGCCGGCGCTGGCATCCTTCTCCGAAATCATGGTGCATGGCGGCTTCCTCTGCATCTTCCCCCTGCTGCTGGCGATGCGGTTCGGCGCTGAGATGCGGGCTGCCGACGAAACGCTGGAA
Organism: Ramlibacter sp.; assembly: GCA_028292185.1. Taxonomy (GTDB): domain Bacteria; phylum Pseudomonadota; class Gammaproteobacteria; order Burkholderiales; family Burkholderiaceae_C; genus Ramlibacter. Next base: position 6,372 of record JAQGMT010000131.1, read on the forward strand.
AGCGGCCGCATCGACGCGGGCAGCTCCTTGTACAACCTCGCGGGTTTGGCGGCGCACGGCGATGCCCTGCTGGCGACCTGCCGCCGCGACGATCGGCCGCTGTGCGTCGCGGTGTTCGACTGCTCGGACCTCCTGGAAGTGCGCGAAATCTACGGCAGCCGCATCGCGCGCAAGCTGATGGAACGTACGGTGGTGAAACTCAACAAGCTGTGTGTCAAGCAAGGCGTGGCCGCACGCACAGGCCCGGCGGAGTTCACCGTCGTGCTGCCGGGCGTCGGCCGGGAAAAAGCCTTGGCCGCGATTGCCCGGGTACTGGGCAGCCCGACGCGCATTGAACTCGACGCCGGCGACAGCGAAATCGTGATGGTGCCTGGCTTCGTCGTGGAAGCGGCAGGGCCCGACGTTTCGTGCGTGGCGCAGATCCAGCAGGAACTGCGGCGTGACCTGGCGCAAATGGAGCAGTCCGAACAACGCCGCTGCCGCTACCTGCAGCGCGAACGTGAAAGCCACTCGCGGCCGATGGGGATCGGGCCCTCGGCGCGCGAAGCCGCCGGCGCAAGCGCCTCCCGGTACGTCGCCAGCACCATGCCGGCCCCGCTCGTCATCAACTAAGCCGCGCCTTTCGGGGCGTATGCGCCTGGATGCGAGGGGCTGACCCTGTGGCAGCGGCGATCGCTGGAATAATCCTGGCAAACCAGGAACAAAGCCCGATCATGCTGCTCGATGCCGATGAGTCCCAGCTGCTGCTGGTGGACTACCAGTCCCGCTTGATGCCCGCCATCCACGAGGGCGAGTTGGTATTGGCCAATGCGCTGCGGCTGGGCCGCCTCGCCCGATTGCTGGAGGTGCCCGCGTGGGGAACTGAAGAAAACCCGGCGGGGCTCGGTGAGAACCCGTCCGAGTTGCGGGCGCTGTGCCGCAAGACCCTCGCCAAGATGCATTTCAACGCCGTCGACGACGGCCTCACCGAGTTGCTGCGGGCGCCTGCGAGGCCGCAGCAAGCGGGGAATGCCCGCAGCCTGCCCAGGCACCTGCAAAAAGCGCCGCAGCCGCAGGCCGAGCGCAACTGCATCGTGGTGGCCGGCTGCGAGGCCCACGTCTGCCTGATGCAGACCGCGTTGGGCCTGCTGGACGAGGAGTTCGAGGTGTGGGTCGTCACCGATGCCTGCAGTTCGCGCACCGAACGCAACCGGGACGCGGCTTTCGACCGGCTGGCCGGCGCCGGCGCGGAACTGGTGACCACCGAGATGGTGGCCTTCGAGTGGCTGCGCACTGCCGATCACCCTCTGTTCAAGCAGGCATTGACGCTGATCAAATAGCGTGAGTGCGGTGTGTGGCCCGGTGTCAGTTTGCGGCAAGACGCGCCGCCACAATGTGGTGAAGGAGACACTCAATGACTGCCTATGCGGACTTCTACCGGCGCTCGCTCGATGACCGGAATGCGTTCTGGGCCGAGCAGGCCAAGCTGATCGAGTGGCACCACACGCCCAACTCGATCTGTGACGAAAGCCGCCCGCCGTTCACACGCTGGTTCGCGGATGGCACCACCAATCTGTGCCACAACGCGGTCGATCGCCACCTGAAACAGCGCGCCGATCAACCCGCCTTGATCTATGTCTCCACCGAGACCGGGGCCGAACGCACCTATACGTTCCGGCAATTGCATACCGAGGTGCAGCAGGCCGCGGCCGTGCTGCGGGGGCTCGGGGTCAAGAAGGGCGACCGCGTCCTGATCTACATGCCGATGATTGCCGAGGCGGCTTTCGCGATGCTGGCCTGCGCGCGCATCGGCGCGATTCACTCGGTGGTGTTCGGCGGTTTCGCATCGTTGTCGCTGGCTTCGCGCATCGAGGATGCCGCGCCCAAGGTGGTCATCAGCGCCGACGCCGGATCGCGCGCCGGCAAGGTGCTCGCGTACAAGCCGCTGCTGGATGAAGCCATCCGACTGTCCAAGCACAAGCCCGAAGCGGTGCTGCTGGTCGACCGCGGCTTGGCTGGCATGGAGCGCAGCACCGGGCGTGACCACGACTGGGCCGAGCTGATGCAACGCCAGCGGGACGCGAAAGTCGAGTGCGAGTGGCTGGCCTCCACCGACGTCAGTTACACCATCTACACCAGCGGCACGACCGGCCAGCCCAAAGGCGTGCAGCGCGATGTCGGCGGCTACGCCGTGGCGCTGGCCGCGAGCATGAAGCACATCTTCCTGGCCCAGCCGGGCGAAACCTATTTCTCCACCAGCGACATCGGCTGGGTGGTGGGCCACAGCTACATCGTCTACGGGCCGCTGATCGCCGGCATGGCCACCATCATGTACGAGGGACTGCCGATCCGCCCCGACGCCGGCATCTGGTGGAGCCTGGTGGAAAAGTACAAGGTCACGGCGATGTTCAGCGCACCCACTGCCGTGCGCGTGCTCAAGAAGCAGGACCCGGCCTTCCTCAAGAAATACGACTTGTCCAGCCTGAAGGCCTTGTTCCTCGCCGGCGAGCCTCTCGACGAACCCACCGCCCGCTGGATCAGCGACGGCCTGGGCGTGCCGATCATCGACAACTACTGGCAGACCGAGAGCGGCTGGCCGATCCTGTCGCTGGTGAACGGCGTGCAAGCGCAAACCAGCAAGTTCGGCAGCCCCGGCTTGCCCGTGTACGGCTACGACGTGAAACTGGTGCACGAGAACACCGGCGAGGAACTTACCGAGCCGGGCCAGAAGGGAGTGGTGGTGATCGAAGGCCCGACGCCGCCCGGCTTCATGCAAACCGTCTGGGGTGACGACGAGCGCTACGTCAAGACCTATTGGGAGACCGTGCCGGGGCGCATGGTGTACAGCACCTTCGACTGGGGCATCCGCGACAAGGACGGCTACTACTACATCCTGGGCCGCACCGACGACGTCATCAACGTGGCCGGGCACCGCCTGGGCACGCGTGAGATCGAGGAAAGCATTTCCAGCCACCCGAATGTCGCCGAAGTGGCGGTGGTGGGCGTCGCCGACGCGCTCAAGGGCCAGGTGGCGATGGCGTTCGTGGTGCCGCGCGATGCGTCCTTGATCGCCGACGACAGGGCCAAGCTCAAGCTCGAAGGCGACATCATGAAAGTCGTCGACGATCAGCTCGGCGCAGTGGCCCGTCCGGCGCGCGTGCGTTTCGTCAGCCTCTTGCCCAAGACGCGCAGCGGCAAGTTGCTGCGCCGCGCGATCCAGGCCGTGTGCGAAGGCCGCGACGCGGGCGACCTCACCACCATCGAGGACCCGTCGGCGCTGCAGCAGATCCGCGACGCGGTTGCCCGTTAGCGCCCGGCGTCAGGTCTTCGCCGGCTTGGCCGGCAAGTCCACCATCACCGGTTGGCCCGGCGTGCTGCATCCCATGTCGCAGCACTTGCCGGGCTGGCGATTGCGGGTGATGGCTCGATCTTCCTGATGCGGCGCGGCGGCGGGTGTGCCGTCGGATGCGATGCCGCGTTCCAGGATGCGCTCCACGAGTTCCACTTTGGATCCCACCGGGTAATTGCGCCAGATCTCCTGCTTCATCGCTTCCGGCGAGCCGCCGCCGTGCAGGCTGATCACGCTGTACCAGCCGCCCTGGTAACCCGCGGTGAGGTCCTCGATGAAGCGCGCCGTCTGGATGCGTTGCTCGTAAGGCACCGCGGGATTGGCGCGCAGCACGTCGGCCAATCGAGCCGCGGTTTCGGGGTTGTGGTCTTCGTCGGGGCCGGGCAAGGTGACGATGAGACCGCCGCTCACGTAGTGCGCGATGCGGTGCATGTCGTAGATCTGGGTCGCCAGCAACAGTTTGCCGATGTTCGAGAACACCGGGTCCGGCATGAACGTGCCGCTGTGTTCGTCGGGCTTGCCGTAGACGCTGGCCGCGACGCCGCAGGCGAAAAATCCTTCGGTGATCTTGATCAGTTCCACCATCTGTTCGCGCAAATGCGTTTCGCGGCCGGGGTCGAAGCCGTTGGCCTCGCACATCAGCGCCCCGGCGCCAATCAACAAGTCGCCGAAACCCGCGCGCGCGCCAATGCAGGTCTGCCGGTGGTGGGTGGCGTAGCTGTAGGTGAGATGGCCCGAGTGTTCCCACTCGCCGGCGTAGAAGACGTTGTCCCAGGGCACGAGAACCTTGTCGAACATCACCACCGCCGTGCTCTGGCCGTACTTGCGGCTGAACAGGGCATCGCCGTGTTCGAGCTTTTCGCCCGGACGGCCCGCCGGGCGCGCGACCATTACGACGCCAGGCGCATCCACCGGGACCGCGCAGCACACGGCGAAGTCGGCGTCGTCCTTGCCCATGTTGCGGCAGGGCATGACCAGCAACTCGTGCATGTACGGCGCGCCGGTGACGATGGCCTTGGTGCCCGAGATCACGATCCCCTTGGCGTTGCGCTCCACCACGTGCACGTAGCTGTCCACATTGGCCTGCTGGTGCGGGCGGCGGCTGCGGTCGCCCTTGGCGTCCGTCATGGCGACGCCGAGCGTCAGGTCCTGGTCCTGCACCCGATGCAGGTAGTTGAGGAAGCGCGCCGTGTTTTCGCTGGTGCCGCGTGCGTTGTCGATGCGCGCGCTGACCTGGGCCAGCGCATTGAGCGCGTCGTGCGTGAGATATCTCTGGGCGCACCCGGTTTCCTGGCACACCAGGCGCACCGCTTCCAGTTTGTTGAGCAGGTCGCCGCCGCTCATGTCGATGTGGGTCAGGCGGTTGACGCGCTTGCCGCTGGTGTGCTGCACGGCCGTCATCAAGGGCGCGTATTCGGGCTTCAGCGCGTAGTCGTAGGTCAGCGCTATCGCATTCAGGCCGGGAGCAAACGCGGCCTCATCGGCGACGCTCTCGACGCGGCGGCCGTCCACGAAAACGGTGGGACTCAAGCGGCGCAGCGATTCGCGGTACTCGTCGCCGCTCATCAGGGTGGCAGCGCGGGCGGGAGGGTTCATGCGGCTTCTTTCCAGTGATGCTCGCTAAATTTGACCATACATGAGCCGATAGCGCGGGTTCGTGGCGCCTGTAACGCTCCTGCCGCTATTCGGTGGCACAATCGATTCCGCAACAAGGGCCCTTCCAGCCACCGTCGCGTCCGCCATCCGGTTCAGCCGTGTCGCGGAAGGTTTCTCGAACCAGCCAAAGCCTCCCGCAGGGAGGCGGAAAGTAGCGCAACAATGAGCGATCCCGGCACCGTCTACACGGCCTACCAGGGCAATTCCTATCTCTTCGGCGGCAACGCGCCTTATGTCGAGGAGATGTACGAAAACTACCTCGCCAATCCCGGCAGCGTCCCCGACACCTGGCGCGAATACTTCGACGCCCTTCAACACGTCCCGGCTTCGGACGGCAGCAACGCCAAGGACGTTCCCCACCAGCCAGTGATCAACGCCTTCGCCGAACGCGCGAAGTCGGGCGGCACCAAGGTGGTGGTCGCCAGCCGCGACGCCGACATGGGGCGCAAGCGCACCGCGGTGCAGCAACTCATCGCCGCCTACCGCAACGTCGGTTGCCGCTGGGCGGACCTCGACCCGCTCAAGCGCACCGAACGCGAAAACATTCCCGAACTCGATCCGTCCTTCTACGGCTTCAAGGATGCCGACCAGGAAACGGTGTTCGACACCAACAACACCTTCTTCGGCAAGGACAAGATGTCCTTGCGCGAACTGCTCAACGCCTTGCGCGAGACCTACTGCGGCAGCATCGGCGCCGAGTACATGTACATCAGCGACCAGGTGAAGAAGCGCTGGTGGCAGCAGAAGCTGGAGTCGATCCGCAGCAAGCCGAACCTCACCGCCGATCAGAAGAGGCACATTCTCGACCGCCTCACCGCGGCCGAAGGGCTGGAGCGCTTCCTGCACACCAAGTACGTGGGCCAGAAGCGTTTTTCGCTGGAAGGCGGCGAGAGCTTCATCGCCTCGATGGACGAATTGATCCAGGAGGCCGGGATCAAGGGCGTGCAGGAGATCGTGATCGGCATGGCGCACCGCGGCCGCCTCAACGTGCTGGTGAACTCGCTGGGCAAGATGCCCGGTGACCTGTTCGCGGAATTCGACCACACGGCGAAGGAAGACCTGCCGGCCGGCGACGTCAAGTACCACCAGGGCTTCAGCTCCGACGTCACGACGCGCGGCGGTCCGGTGCATCTGAGCCTGGCGTTCAACCCGTCGCACCTCGAGATCGTGAACCCGGTGGTTGAAGGTTCCGTGCGCGCCCGCATGGACCGCCGCGCCGACCCACAGGGCAAGCAGGTGCTCCCGGTGCTGGTGCACGGTGACGCGGCTTTTGCGGGGCAGGGCGTCGTGATGGAAACGCTGGCGCTGGCGCTGACGCGCGGCTACTACACCGGCGGCACTGTCAACTTGGTTATCAACAACCTTATCGGCTTCACCACGATCGACCCGCGCGACACGCGCTCGACGCTGTAT
>JAQGMT010000155.1 GCA_028292185.1 Ramlibacter sp.
GAAGGGCTCACCTCACGGACCAGTGGGTGAGCGTCGTTGCGATGATTTCCGAGCCTCGCGCCGTGCATCTTGAAGATGGGGGCGCTGCAACGCTCCTCGGATGCCCGATTGTACTCAAGCGAGCGTCAGGGCGCTAGACTGCGGGCATGAAGGCTTGCCGCGTTTTCCTGTTGCTGATCGGGCTGCTCGCTGCCGCCGCGGGTTGGGCGCAGGCACGGGCCGAAACGCCGGCATTCGTCGATTCGGCCGATGAGTGCCGGGCCGTGGGCGGCGCGTGGCTGGGCAACCGCGGCACGTGGCAGGCCGCATGCCAGGTGCCGTGGGCGCGCACCGAGTGCCTGCAACTGGGCGGCGCTTGGACGCCCATGCGCGCGGGCCCGGGAGGCGGGATCTGCATGGCCCAGGTGTCGCTGCCAGCCACGGCCCGTCAGTGCACGACCTCGAACGGCACCTGGGGGCCGCCAGGATCGTCGATGCCGTTTTGCCAGCCGGGCACCGCGCGGGCGCCGGTCAGGGCCGCGTCGGATGCGAACAAGGTTTGCGAGAGCCAGAACGACTGCATGTACGGCTGCGTCTATCAAGGGCCGCCGAAGCCGACGGGCGCCGGCGTTAAAGGCCAGTGCCGTCCCACCAGCCAGATAGAGGGCTGCTACTCGATGGTCGAAAAAGGCCGCCTGGCCGGAAACATCTGCATGAAATGACCGCACCCCCCACGCCCATCGAGCCGATGCTCGCCAAGATCGCAGAAGAGCTCCCCGCCGAAGGCGCGTACCAGTACGAACCCAAGTGGGACGGCTTTCGCGCGATCGTCTTCCGCCAGGGCGACGAGGCGTATATCCAGAGCCGCGACCTGCGCCCGCTGAACCGCTATTTTCCAGAGCTCGAGCGCGCACTGGCCCAGTCGCTGCCCAAGGGCTGCGTGATCGACGGCGAGATCGTCGTGGTCGGCGCGAACGGGCTCGACTTCGATGCCTTGCAGCAGCGGCTGCATCCCGCCGCCTCGCGCGTCGCCAGGCTCGCGAAGGAAACGCCTGCCGCCTTCGTCGCGTTCGACCTGCTTGCCGCCGGCGGCAAGTCCACGATGGCCTTGCCGCAGTCCGAACGGCGCGTGCGCCTCGAACGATTGCTGGGCCAGGTGACGCGGCCGGTGCATCTGACGCCGATGACCCGCGATCGCGCCGTCGCCGAAGATTGGCTCAAGCGCTTCGAGGGCGCCGGCCTGGATGGCGTGGTCGCGAAACCCGAGGCGGCGCCTTATCAACCGGGCAAGCGGGCGATGCTGAAGATCAAGCACGCACGCACGGCCGACTGCGTGGTCGCGGGATTCCGCTGGTACCGCGACACGAAAGATGCGGTGGGATCGCTGTTGCTGGGGCTGTACAACGAGTCCGGCGTTCTGCAACACGCGGGCGTGACTTCGTCGTTCACGATGGCGATGCGGCACGAGCTCGCGGTCGAATTGGAGCCCCTGCGCGAGAAGGCGATCGAGAATCACCCCTGGCGTGATTGGGCGAACGCCGCGGACGCGGAGGCCAATCGCATGCCCGGCGCGCAGAGCCGCTGGAGCGCCGGCAAGGATTTGTCGTGGGAGCCCCTGCGGCCCGAGCGCGTGTGCGAAGTCAAGTACGACCACATGCAAGGCGACCGCTTCCGCCATGCCGCGGTGTTCCTGCGCTGGCGCCCCGACAAGCCACCCGAAGATTGCCGCTACGACCAGCTGGAAGTGGCGACGGCGTTCGAGCTGGAGAAGGTGTTCGGGGCGGGTGCGCGCAATCGATGAGATTGAGCTCGCGCCGCGAGCTTGTACAAAGTTCGGGGGCGGTGTTCTCCGCCTGTACCCCTTACCTGCTCTTTCACCCGGCAACCCTGAGTTACCCAAAGTAGATTGACCGCAGCGCGACCGGCAGCCACCATCGCTGTACTGTCTCGCTTGAGTCCGGGGCCGTGACGCCGGTTGGGTTTTCTACCGTCGCGCACTGCGCCCTCTTCCGGCTTTCATGGCTCTGCATGGGCCCACGAGCCACCATCCACCAAAAAAAATGACCCGTTTGCGCACCCCTTCCAAACTCAAACCCCTTCTTCACTTGTTAACTGCGGCTTTCGCCTTGAGCGCGGGACAGGCAGCCAATGCCGCGGAGATCGCACCCTACTTCCACACCTGGGACGGCAACCTAACGGCGGCCAGGCAGGCCACCGGCTTGAATTCGGCTGTGCTCGCCTTTGGCATCACCCACGGCAACTGCGCGCTGGACCCGTCGCTCACAAACATGCAGGCTGACGCACGCAACTTCACGGCGGACGGTGGAAAACTGCTGATTTCCTTCGGCGGCACCGCCGGGTTCTACGTTGAAACCGTCTGTACCGACGACGAGGCATTCACCGTGATGGAAAAGGTGATGCTCGATACGGGCATCCGCCGGTTCGACTTCGACATCGAAGGCGCTCACGTCCAGGACACGGCGAGCACAGCGCGCAGGTCTCGCGTACTGGCCCGGCTGCAAGCTAAATATCCGGATCTCGAGGTCACGATCTCGCTGCCTGGGTGGCTTTTGGGATTCAACCCGGCCGGCATCGACGTGTTGAAGAATACGATCGCAGCGGGCGTGCGTGTCGACCGGGTGATCGTGATGGCGCAAAGCTTCGGGCTCGACAACATCAGGACCATGGTGTCGCCCGCGACGGTTGGGCAGGCGGTGATCATGACCTTCCTTGCCGGCGCGCAGCAGGTGGCGCCCCTGTTCCCGAACAAGAACCAGGCGCAGCTGTACGCCATGATGGGCGTGACGCCCATGATCGGCACGAACGACGACGGCGCCATCTTCACCTTGGCCGATGCAGCCACCATCTCGAACTTCGTCAAGAGCAAGGGGATCGGCCTGCTGTCCTGGTGGTCGTTCCAGCGGGATCGCGCCCAGGCCACGAATGGCTTCACAGATCTGACCAACTACAGCGGCGTGGCGCAGTCGAATTACCAGTTCTTCAACGCCTTCAGGCTTGCAGAGGGAGCTGTCGCCGGAGCACCGGTGCCGCCTCCGGCTGGCGCTCCGAGCCCTGCACCGGCGCCCGCGCCTGCGCCGGCTCCTGCACCCGCACCGGCTCCTGCGCCGACCCCGGCACCGGCACCGGCCGCCTGCAACTCGTCTCCATGGGTCAAGGGGCAGGTGTATCTCGCCGGCAGCATCGTGCAGTATTCGGGCAGCTTGTATATCGCCAAGATGTGGAACGCCGGCTCGCTGCCGACACCCAATGCCTTCGGCTGGTCCGACTGGTCTGCCTACGTCTGCCCGGGGGCCGGCACCCCCGCACCAGCACCAGCACCAGCACCAGCACCAGCACCAGCACCAGCACCCGCACCAGCACCCGCACCCGCACCCGCACCGGCACCGGCAAGCTGCGCGTCAGTGCCGTGGGTCCAGGGGAAAGTGTTTGTCACCGGCAGCATCGTGACCTACGCAGGCAAGCTGTACGTCGCCAAGATGTGGAACGCCGGTTCCTCGCCCTTACCCAATATTTGGGGCTGGTCCGACTGGTCTCCCTACGTTTGCCCCACTCCGTAAGAGTGACGTCTCGACAGTAGCCCGTCCCGCCCGACGCGCGTCTCGGCAGGTCCAGGAGGAACTCCTCCTGGGGCTCAGCCCAATATCGCGACCTTCTTCCGCTCGATCAATTCGAAGTCGATGACGGCTCCGAGCCCCGGTGCCGTCGGCGCGTGTACGTAACCTTCCGCATCGACTTCGATGTCTTGCAGCAGCCCATACTTTTGCGAGCCCGCCGGCAGCAGCACTTCGAAGAACTCGGTGTTCTGCAGGGCCATGATCACGTGCAGGTTGGCGAAGTTGTTCAGCGAGTTGCCGCCGTGATGCAATTCGAAGTTCAGGTGGAACGCTTCCGCCAGGTGGGCCGCTTTCATCAGCGTGGTGATGCCGCCCTTCACGGCGACGTCACCGCGCAGGAAATCGGTGGCGCGTTCCTTCACCCACGGCGTGTACGAATCCAATCCGCCGGCCGGGTACTCGGTGGCCATGATGGGAATGTGCAGCTTCTTGCGCAGCTCGATGTAGTTGTAGATGT
>JAQGMT010000157.1 GCA_028292185.1 Ramlibacter sp.
TGCCGTTAATGATGATCTTCTAAGCGCCGGCCTGATTGCACATCACGGACTGCGACAGGCCCTGCTGCCCAGGACCCTTGATCAGCACGAAGTCGTTGAAGCCCACGCCGCCATCGAACAGTGACCACTCGACACCGTTGGCCATCGGCGTCACCAGGCCCGCGAGTTCCGGCGTGACGCCCGGTGGCACGCGGTGTACCACCGAGTTCCACGGCAGGTAGACGTATTGCGAGAAACCGCCCCACAGGTGCGGCGGCTTTTCAGTCGAGGTGTAGCCGTAGCGGATGCCGTCGGGGTTGTAGCGCCAGTCGGTGTTTTCGCAGTGGCGGTATTCGCCCTTGTGGCACCACTCGCACTTCATGCAGCCGACGTAGTGTTCGACGAACACCAGATCGCCTTCCTTGAAGCCCTTGCGCTTGGTGAACTCCGCGCCCGCCTTGGCGATGTAGCCGATGTTCTCGTGCCCCATGATCACCGGCGCGCCCTTCAGCGGCTCCTTGTACATCTTGACGTCGGTGCCGCAGATGCCCGCCACTTCCATTTTCAGCAGCGCGGCGTCGGCCGGCACGTCCGGCATCGGGTATTCGCGGATCTCGATCTTGCTGGGGCCCGTCTTCACGGCGGCCAGGACTTGTTCCATCACGTTTTCCTTCGAGATAATTTTCTATTGCGAGCGCAGTGCGGCGCTCAGAGCGTTTCGCCCGCCTTGAGCAGGCCCGCTGCGCGCAGCGCGGCATCCAGCCACTGAGGCTTCAGGTCGCGGCCGGCGGCGATGTCGTCGAGCCGCTTGCGTTCTTCGGCCACCTTCTTGGCGGCGGCCTCCAGCAGCGATGGCGCCTTCTCGCGCTCGATCACCACCACGCCATCGGCGTCGCCGACGATCAAGTCGCCCGGGCGCACCGAAATGCCGCCGCAGGAGATCGGCCAATTGATGCGGCCGGGCACGAACTTGGTCGGCCCGTTGGGGTTGGCCCCAACCGCGTACACCGGGAAGCCGAGGTCGCGCAGTTCGTCCGTGTCGCGAATCGAGCCATCGATCACCACGCCGCCGAGCCCGAGCTTCTTGCAGGCATTGATCATGATGGAGCCCATCAGCGCCGCGGTGCGATCGCCTTTGCCGTCGATTACCAGCACGTCGCCGGGCTTGGCCAGCGCGATCGCCGCATGGATCATCAGGTTGTCGCCGTGGCGAACTTCGACCGTGAACGCGGGACCGGCCAGGCGCATCGTCGGGGATAAAGGCGCGATTGCGCCCTGCAAGGTGCCGCGGCGGCCCGCGACGTCGGCGAGGATGGACGCGGCGAAGCCTGAGGCCTTCGCGACCACCTCGGGACTCACGCGCTCGATGTCGCGCCGGATTTCGTTGAGTGTTTCTTGTGTCATGAGTGGGTCTCGTTGAATTAGGTGCGGGCAGCGCGCTTGGCGAGCAGCCGGTCCAGCCGCGGATAGACACGGCGCGCGTTGCCTTCGAACAGCTTGTGGCGGCTGGCTGCGTCCAGGCCCTGCACCTGGTCGATGTAGCGCTTGGTGTCGTCGAACGGGTGGCCCGTCTCGGGATCGATGCCGGGAACGGCCCCCAGCATCTCGGAGGCGAACAGGACGTTGTCGATGGGAACGACCTTGGTCAGCAACTCGATGCCGGGCAAGTGATAGACACAGGTGTCGAAGAAAACGTTGCGCATCACGTGTTCAGTCAGCGGCACCTTCTTCAGCGCCAGGCACAGGCCCCGATAGCGGCCCCAGTGGAATGGCGCCGCGCCGCCGCCATGCGGGATCACCAGCTTCAATTCCGGGAAGTCCTTGAACAGGTCGCCTTGAATCAGCTGCATGAAGGCGGCCGTGTCGGCGTTGATGTAGTGCGCGCCGGTGTGATGGAAGTTGGGGTTGCAACACGACGACACGTGGATCATCGCGGGCACCTGCAACTCGCACAGCTTTTCATAGACCGGATACCAGTAGCGGTCGGTCATCGGCGGGTCGGTCCAGTAGCCGCCGGTGGGGTCGGGATTGAGGTTCACGCCGACAAAGCCCAGCTCGTTCACCATCCGCTCGAGCTCGGGCAGGCAGTTCTTCGGCGACACGCCGGGAAATTGCGGCAACTGGCCAACGCCCGCGAAGTTGTCAGGCAACAGCGTGCACAAGCGATGAATCAGGTCGTTGGACATGCGCGCCCATTGCTGGCTGACCTGCTCGGTGCCCACGTGGTGCGCCATGCCGGCGGCGCGCGGCGAGAACACCGTGAGGTCGCTGCCACGTTCCTTTTGCAGCTTCAGTTGCGGCTGCACGCTTTGGATCAAGGCTTCATCGCTGATGCCGAGGCTGGCCAGGTCGGTCTTCGCCGGACGGCGGGCGGGATCGGCCAGCCCCGCCAGCTGCTTGTCGCGAAACAGGTGCAGCGCCTGGGGCTCGGTCGTGTAATGGCAATGGATGTCGATGATCATGTCTGCACGCGGTGTGGCGGCGCTCAGGGCGAGGGGGTCGCGCAGGCGCTCGCCTTGTCGAGGAACTCAAGCAGTCGCGCGGGCGCGTTGGCCTCGGTCTGTTCGGCGGGCGCGACGTCCCAGTATTCGGCCAGCGGCAAGCATTCTTCGAGATAGCGCGCAGCCGAAGTGGCATGCGAGGCATCGCGTCCCGGCACCACGAGTGCCGGAATCTTCAGGCGAAGCAGGTCTTCGGGCTCAGCGCCCGGCGCCGTGTCGCGGTCGAAGAGGCCGCGCACCATGCCGCTCACCACCAGTTTGTATTGCTCGAGGTCGTGCTGCGCGCAGGCATCGGCGAAAGCCGCATCGGTGCGGATCACCGCGGCCCAGGGCCCCCCGCGCGGATCTTCACCGAAGCTCTTGCCGCTGGACTTCGCCAGCGCGACCACCGCCGCCAATCCTTCCTGCTGCACAAAAGCCAGGTGCTGCGCGAAACGCATGTGCCCGTTGATGCGGTACTTCGCGCCGCCCACCGGCCAGTAGAGCACCATGCTGAGCGTCGCCTCCGGATGCGCGATGCCGAAAGCGACGACCGGCGCGCAACCCATGCAACCGCCCATCAGGTGCGCCTTTTCGATTCCGAGGTGATCGAGCAGTCCCTTGCCTTGCGCGACGTAGTGGTTCCAGGTGACGCGCTCGATCCGCCCGCCGGACTGCCCGGTCTCGCGGCGGTCGAACACGATGCATTTGTAGCGGCGGCTCAATGGCTCGAGCATCTTCGTCTTGCCGTAAACGCCGAGCGTCGTCCACTTCTCCAGCGTGGCGTCGAAACCGCCGGGCGAGAACATCAGCAGCGGAGCGCCCTCGCCCACCACGTCGTAGCGCGTCGAGATGCCGTCGATGATTGCGGTCGGCATGGCGTTGATCAGGCTGCGGGCTT
>JAQGMT010000273.1 GCA_028292185.1 Ramlibacter sp.
CGCACCACTCAGAAAAATCACGAGGGGTGCCGACGTCAAGACGGTTTTCAAGATCGCGTTCATGGTGGTTCGCACTCCAGGAAAATGCGCCATGATAGCGGCCGGCTTCGTTTCGTCTCGGAGACGAGGTGGCCGGAATTTGGGTGAGGATTAACGTCAGAGATGACCGGCGAACGGTATGGGGCGCGAAGCCCGCCGATAGGGCGTCCGTGTCGATCGACTTGTTAGACCTCATGGCGCAGCCCCTGCGATGAAAGCAACCCTGAAGAGCACTCGAACAGACCGGCCGGTGCGAACAAAGGACCTGCGTACCAGGCAGGAGATATGCTAGCCGAAGCAAAACGATCCGCGGTATCTCCGAAATGAACGAACTTCTGGTGGCGGCGATTCATCAAAAGCGACGGCTCCGGCTCCTGTACAACGGCAAAGCACGATTCGTTGAGCCGCAGTGCTACGGGATTGGGACAAAGGGAACGGAACTCCTGCGTGTTCACCAATTGCAGGGTGGTCAGGAGCGTGAACCTCTCTTCGCGGTTTCTAAAATCGAGGATCTTGAGGTACTCGCTGAAGTGTTCGAGCTTCCCGGACCAAATTACAGGAGAGGCGATTCGGCGATGAAAGAAATCTTCGCGCAGCTGTAGAGCCTCCTTTGAGGTCTAACGTTGGAAATGCCCGGCCGGCCATAGGCGGGCGAAGCCCGCCGCGCGAGAACGTCACGCCACATACCGTGCGCTTTGCCGTGAACGTACTAGCCTTCCGAGATCACAGAACCGTTCTCAGCGTACTCGACGCAGAGCCCATGACGCAGCCAGCGCTGTCCATCGGGCGCCAGGACACGCGAGGCGGGCCTGCTTCGATGCTACTGCCGGGTAGCGGATAAGTACACAGGCTTATCCCGCAAATCCACCAACATCTCTGATCGCGTGCACTGAGGCCTCTCCAGCGGGCCACTGGACTGCGCATCTTCAGCTACCTGCGCGCCCAAAGTCGCCACCCCAGGACAAGCCACAATGGCGGCCTGTGAAGATTCTGATCGTGAAACTCTCCTCGCTCGGCGACGTGGTGCACACCATGCCCGCAGTGCAGGACATCCGCCGTGCGCTGCCGGACGCCCAAGTGCATTGGGTGGTCGAGCAGTCGTTCGTGCCGCTGGTGCAGCGTTGCGAAGGCGTGCACGAGGTGATCGGATGCGAGCTGCGGCGCTGGCGCAAGTCGCCGCTGGGAACCCACACGCGTTCGGCGTGGCGTCAGTTCAGTATGGAATTGCGCGGCAACGCGTACGACGCCGTGATCGACCTGCAGGGGCTCACCAAGTCGGCGCTGGTCGCACGCGCCGCGCGCGTCACCGAAGGCGGCAAGCGGTACGCGCTGGCCAACCGCACCGAAGGATCGGGGTGGGAAGCGCCAACGCGCTGGCTGGCGGATGTGGCGATAGCAATCGCGCCGCGCGCGCACGCGGTCACGCGATCACGCGAGTTGTGCGCGCAGGCGCTGCAGTATTCCGTGCCGCTCGAACTGCGGTACGGCCTGCGAGCCGACGCTCATGACCTCGCCGCACCTGGCGGGTTCCCTTGCGTTGCCTTCGTTCACGGCACATCCCGCGAAGACAAGTGCTGGCCGCAAGAACACTGGATCGAACTCGGACGCCGCTTGATCGCGCAGGGTTTCCGCATCGGCTTGCCGCACGGCGACGCCAGCGAACTCGCGCGCGCGCAGGCGATCGCGCAGGCGCTCGGACCGCAGGCGCAGGTTTGGGAACGGCTCGATCTCGGCCGCATGGTCGACCGCCTGGCCGCTTGCGCCGGCGTCATCGGTGTTGACAGTGGATTGAGCCACGTCGCCGTCGCGCTGGACCTTCCGCATGTGCAGATCTACAACTTCGAGACGGCGTGGCGCACCGGCCCCATCGAGCGCGAGCGCCAGCTGGCGGTCTATGCGCAGCCCACGCCTTCGGTTGACGCGGTGTGGCAAGGCTGGCGCGACGTGATGCCCTCGAGCCGATGATGCGGGCGCTCTACTCGCTGGCGGTGATTGCCGCCCAGCCCTTCCTGCGCCGCAAGCTGAAGCGGCGCGGCGCCGTGGAGCCCGGTTATCTGCACGCGATCGATGAGCGCTTCGGCGCGTACGGCGGTGACGCGGCGCCCGGCGCGTTGTGGATCCACGCGGTGTCCCTCGGAGAAACGCGCGCCGCCGCTGTGCTGCTGGACCGCCTGCGCGAATTGCAGCCGGACTTGCGCGTGTTGTTGACGCACGGCACTGCCACCGGCCGGGCCGAAGGCGAGCGGCTGCTGCGGCCTGGCGATGCGCAGGCATGGTTGCCCTGGGACACGCCGCAGGCCGTCCGGCGCTTCCTCGATCACTTCCAGCCCCGCGTCGGCGTGCTGATGGAGACCGAGGTCTGGCCCAACCTGCTGGCAGCGGCGCAGGAGCGCGGCATCCCGATGGCGCTCGCGAACGCGCGGCTGAATGACAAGTCCTTGGCGACGGCGCTGCGCCTGGCCGGGCTTTCGCGCGCGACGTATGCGTTGCTTTCGGCGGTGTGGGCTCAGACCGAAGGTGATGCGCGTCGGCTTGCGCAAGCGGG
>JAQGMT010000183.1 GCA_028292185.1 Ramlibacter sp.
CCATCTCCGCGAAGATCCTCAGCGTGTCCTTGAGCGTGTCGACGATGTCGAACAGCGGCTCCTTGTCTTCCTGGTTGTCCTTGTTGTAAGCCAGCGGCTGGCCCTTCATCAACATGAGCAGGCCCATCAAATGGCCGGCCACGCGCCCGGTCTTGCCGCGCGCGAGTTCCGGCACGTCCGGATTCTTCTTCTGCGGCATGATCGAAGAGCCGGTGGTGAAGCGATCGGCAATCTCGATGAAGCCGAAGTTCTGGCTGCTCCAGAGCACCAGTTCCTCGGACAGGCGGCTGATGTGCACCATCGCCAGCGACGCGGCCGCGGCGAACTCGATGGCGAAATCGCGGTCGCTGACGGCGTCCAGCGAGTTCTGGCACACGCCGTCCATTTGCAGCGTTCGCGCCACGGCCTCGCGGTCCAGCGGATAGCTGGTGCCCGCCAGCGCCGCGGCTCCCAGCGGCAACTGGTTCACGCGCTTGCGCACGTCCGCCAGGCGCTCGCCGTCGCGGCTGAACATCTCGACGTAGGCCAGCATGTGGTGGCCGAAACTCACCGGCTGCGCGACCTGCAGGTGGGTGAAGCCGGGCATCACCGTCTCGGTGTTGTCGGCGGCGAGGTCCAAGAGCTCTTTTTGCAGAGCGGCCAGCAATGCGGTGATGAGGTCGATCTCGCCGCGCAGCCACAGCCGGATGTCGGTCGCGACCTGGTCGTTGCGGCTGCGGCCCGTGTGCAATCGCTTGCCGGCGTCGCCGGCCAACTGGGTCAGCCGCGCCTCGATGTTCAGGTGCACGTCTTCCAGATCGAGCTTCCATTCGAACTGGCCGGCTTCGATTTCGGCCGCGATTTGAGCCATCCCCTGTTCGATGGCCGCCAGGTCGGCGCTGCCGATGATGCCTTGGTGGGCGAGCATGGACGCGTGCGCCAGCGAGCCTTCGATGTCGGCGCGCCACAGTCGCTGGTCGAAGGAAACGCTGGCGGTATAGCGCTTGACCAGCTCGCTCATTGGCTCTGAGAACAGGGCCGACCAGGCTTGGGATTTCTTATCGAGTTGGTTCATGACGGGGACGGGGCGCTTGCATACTGGTTCGCCCCAGGGGGTGTTTGCGGCAAGGATCACCAATAATGGGCCGGAAGGCAACCGTTCCTGATGAAAGATTCGCAAATTTTATCGGCGTTCTCCGAGCTGGCTGCGCCGCCGCCCCCGCACAAGCGGGTGCTGGTGTTTGACGCGTGTCACGTCGGGGTGATCCTGCGGGCGGTGTTGTTCGTTGAAGGGGTGATGTCGGTGGGCGCCATGTTCGGTGCCGCAAGTGCCGCCGACTGGCTCGTGCGCGTCTCGGTGTTGAGTGCCGCCGCGCTGCCCGCGACGCTGGCTTGGTTGATCGTCGCCTGCAGCCTGAAGCAGTTGCTGGCGCGCCTGCCTCCCATCGCGCAGCAGGCGTTCGGCATGATGCTCGGCGCGATTGCCGGCCTGTATGGCTGCGCTCTTCTGAACCTGGTGGGCTTCGTCGGCGTCGTTCCGTGGGTGGCCTCGGCATTTGCGGGGGCGGCCGTGGCAGCGGCGCTGGTGGCGGCGCTGGTGCTGCGGACCAAGGGCCGCATGCCGGCCGACACTGCGGCGCGCCTGGCGGAATTGCAGGCGCGCATCCGCCCGCATTTCCTGTTCAACACCCTCAACAGTGCCATCGCCCTGGTGCGCGAAGACCCCGCCCGAGCCGAGATGATCCTGGAGGACCTGAGCGATTTGTTCCGTCACGCGCTGGTGGAACCGGGCGAATTCGTCACGCTGGAAGAAGAAGTGACGCTGGCGCGCCGCTACCTGGAGATCGAGCAGGTCCGCTTCGCCGAGCGCCTGCAGGTGGAGTGGTCTATCGATCCGGCCGCAGGCGGCGCGCGCGTGCCGCCGCTGGTGCTGCAGCCGCTGGTGGAGAACGCGGTCAAGCATGGGGTGGAGCCCAGTGCCGCGGGCGCGCAGGTGAAGATCAGCACCCAGCGGCGCAAGGGCACGGTGGTGATCAAGGTGACCAACACGGTCCCTGCGGGCCAGGGTCGGCCCGGGCATGGCGTCGCCCAGGACAACGTCCGGGACCGGCTGCGCTTGCTGCACGACGTCCAAGGCCAGTTCCAGGCCGTGCTCAAGGACGGCATCTACCAGGTGCGCATGGAGGTGCCGATATGAGGCCTTCGCCATCGCAGGCGCGCCGGCCATGAGCTTGCAGGTGCTGGTGGTCGACGACGAATCGCTGGCGCGTTCACGCCTGAAGACGCTGTTGGGCGGTTGCGCCAGCCCGCCCGTCACGGTGGCGGGAGAAGCCGGCAACGCCGCCCAAGCGATGGAGTTGCTGCGGCGCATTTCTTTCGACGCGGTACTGCTGGACATCCATATGCCCGGCGCCGATGGTCTGGCGCTGGCCCAGGTGCTGCGGGCGCTGCCCAAGCCGCCGGCCATCGTGTTCGTTACCGCGCACTCGGAGCACGCGGTCGCCGCGTTCGAGTTGGAGGCGGTGGACTACCTCACCAAGCCGGTGCGGCTGGAGCGCTTGCAACTGGCGCTGCAGAAGGTCGAGCGGCTCGGGGCTGCGCGCGCCGCACCGCCGGCCGAAGCGGCGCCCGAAGTGCTGCTGATCCAGGACCGGGGCCGCACCGAGCGGGTGCCGCTGCTGGAGGTGTTGTATTTCAAGGCGGAACTCAAATACATCACGGTGCGCACGGCGGCCAGAAGCTATATTCTTGATGCATCGTTGAGCGAACTCGAAGAGCGCCATGCCAGCCAGTTCCTGCGGGTTCACCGCAACGCGCTGGTCGCCCGGCGCGCCGTGCGGGCGCTGGAAAAGCACTACGACCCCGAGGAGGGCGACGGCTGGGCCCTGCGGCTGAACGGCATCGACGAAGTGCTCGCGGTGTCGCGTCGCCAGCTGAGTGCGGTGCGCGAAGCGTTGGCCGCCTGAGCTGGATGCAATCGGAATCCGACCCACGAGACAACATGGACCAAGCGCCTGAGATCGAAACACCCGTGCAAGGGTCCCCGGCTGAGCGCCCGTCCGCTGCAACGCAGCCGAGTGCCCCCGAGCAAGAGCCGGCGGTGACTGAGGCGATCGTGCAAGTGACCGAGGCGGTTGCGAACACGCCGCTGCGGGTTCGCAACGTCGCACTGCTCGTGCTCACCGGGGTCGCGGTGCTGGCCACCTTGAAATGGGCGAGTGCCTTCTTCATTCCCCTGATGCTTGGCTTGATCTTCAGCTATGCGCTTTCCCCCATCGTCAACGCATTGGAGCGGGTGCGCATCCCACGCTCGATCAGCGCCGCGGTGCTGATCCTGGGCATCTTGGGGGGCGCTGTCGCTTCGGTGTATTCATTCAGCGACGACGCGAACCAGCTGGTCACGTCGCTGCCGGCGGCCGCCAAACAGATGCGCGAGGCGCTGCACGTGCAGGCCGGTGGTTCCGACAGCACCTTGACGACGGTGCAAAAGGCCGCCGCGCAACTCGAGCAGGCCGCCCAGGAAGCCAGCACGACCAGCGCCGCCGGGCGCGGCGTGCAGCGGGTCCAGATCGAAAAGCCGCGCTTCGACATCCGGGACCATTTGTGGAGCGGGACCATCGGCCTGGCCAGCCTGATCGGGCAGGTCACCGTCGTCACTTTCCTCACCTATTTCCTGGTGCTCTCGGGCGATACGTTTCGCCGCAAGCTGGTGAAGGTCACCGGCACCACGTTCAGCGAAAAGAAGATCACCGTTCAGGCACTGGACGAGATCACCGACCAGATCCAGCGCTACCTCCTGGTGCAGGTGGTGGCCAGCGTGATCGTTGGAATCGCCACCGGACTTTCGTTCTGGGCGCTGGGGCTCAAGCACGCAGCAGTGTGGGGCTTTGCGTCGGGCCTTCTCAACCTCATCCCCTATGTGGGCGCGGCGATCATCACCATTGCGGCGGCGCTGGTCGGCTTCGTGCAGTTCGGGGAACTGAGGATGGCGGTGGCGGTGGGCGGCGCGTCCTTGTTCATTCACACACTGGTCGGCAACTTGCTGGTGCCCTGGCTCACCAGCAAAGCGGCCAGCATGAACCCAGTGGTGGTCTTCGTCGGCGTGCTTGCCTGGGGTTGGTTGTGGGGCGTCTGGGGACTGCTGCTGGGAATCCCGATCATGATGATCGTCAAGGCGGTGTGCGACCGCGTCGAACACCTGAAAGCCATCGGCGAGCTGCTGGGCGATTGAGCGGGCGCTAGCCCGTGTTGCGCAGCCCTGCGGCGATGCCGTTGATTGAAATGTGAATGCCGCGGCGGGCGCGTTCGTCCAGTCCGCCCTCCCGATGCCGCCGCAGCAGTTCCACCTGCAGGTGATTGAGCGGATCGATATAGGGAAAGCGATGCCGGATCGAACGCTGCAGCGCCGGGTTGGATGCCAGCCGCTGCTTCTCGCCCGTGACCAGTTGCAGCGCGTGCACGGTGCGCTGCCATTCGGCGGCGATCATCGCCAGGATGCGCTTGCGCAGACGCGCATCGGCCACCAATTCGGCGTAGCGCGAGGCCAGCGAAAGGTCGCTCTTGGCCAGCACCATGTCCATGTTGGACAGCAGCGCGCGCAGAAAAGGCCACTGCCGGTACATCTTGCGCAGCATGGCCAGCCGCTCTTTCGCTGCGCCGGGCTCGGCGTGCAGAAATTCATCCACAGCGCTGCCGAATCCATACCAACCCGGCAAGCTCAGGCGGCACTGGCCCCAGCTGAAACTCCACGGAATCGCGCGCAGATCCTCGATGCGCTGCATTGCCTTGCGCGAGGCAGGACGCGAGCCGATGTTCAGCTGCGCGATTTCGTTGATGGGCGTCGAGCCGAAAAAATAGTCCGTGAATCCGGGCGTGTCGTAGACCAGCGCGCGATAGGCCTTCATGCTCGCCCGCGACAAGGCTTCGGCCGCGATCATGAATTCCTTGGGCGCCGTTTTGGTCGGCTGCAGCAGCGTGGCCTC
>JAQGMT010000205.1 GCA_028292185.1 Ramlibacter sp.
GGCCTGCACAAATAGCCGATCCGGCAGCCCGGCCGCGCAGCTTGTGCTACATTCATGCTCATGAACAGAATTTCGCTGGCCCTACTGCTATCCCCCGACGGGCGGAGACGGTAGCGCACGCGCATCACCTGACAACGGCCCGTTTGCACCAGCAGCGGGCCGTTTTTCTTTGGGGCTGCTGGTCCACCTGAACCACGAGAGACGACCATGTTGAAGAATCCTGCCGCCAAGTACCGTCCCTTCGCGCCCGTGCGTCTGGCCGATCGCACCTGGCCGGACACGGTGCTGACCCGCCCGCCGGTCTGGTGCAGTGTCGACCTGCGCGACGGCAACCAGGCGCTGATCGAGCCAATGGACATCCCGCGCAAGCTGCGGATGTTCAAGGCGCTGGTGGAGATCGGCTTCAAGGAAATCGAGGTGGGCTTCCCGTCCGCATCGCAGGTGGAATTCGATTTCATCCGCAAGCTGATCGATGAAAACCTCGTCCCGGACGACGTGACGATCCAGGTCTTGACGCAAGCGCGCGAGCCGCTGATCCGCCGTACTTTCGAGTCGCTGCAAGGCGCCCGGCGGGTCATCGTGCACCTGTACAACGCCACCGCACCTGTCATGCGCAAGGTGGTGCTGGGCCTGGACGAGGACGGCATCGTGGGCCTCGCGACGAGCCAGGCCCGCTTGTTCGTCGAACTCGCGGCGCAGCAGCCCAAAACGAAGTGGACCTTCCAGTATTCGCCGGAGATGTTCTCAGGCACCGAGCTGGCGTTTTCCAAGCGGGTGGTGGACGCGGTGACCGAGGTGTGGCAGCCCACGCGCGAGCACAAGTGCATCATCAACCTGCCGTCGACGGTGGAGCACTCGACGCCGAACATCTTCGCGGACATGATCGAGTGGATGCACCGCCACATGGCGCGGCGCGATGCCATCGTGCTCTCGGTACATCCGCACAACGATCGGGGCACCGGCACCGCTGCCGGCGAGTTCGCCGTGATGGCGGGCGCCGACCGGCTGGAAGGCTGCCTTTTCGGCAACGGCGAGCGCACCGGCAATCTCGATCTGGTGAACGTGGCGCTGAACCTTTACTCGCAAGGCGTGGACCCCGGCCTCGACTTCTCCGATATCGACGAGATCCGCCGCACCGTCGAGCATTGCAACCAGCTGCCCGTGCATCCGCGCCATCCCTACGCGGGCGACCTGGTGTACACGTCATTTTCGGGTTCCCACCAGGACGCCATCAAGAAGGCGTTCTCGGCGCGCAAGGACGGTGACATCTGGGACATGCCGTACCTGCCGCTCGATCCCAAGGACCTCGGCCGCAGCTATGAAGCGGTGATCCGCGTCAACAGCCAATCGGGCAAAGGCGGCATTTCCTACCTGCTCGAAAGCGAATACGGGCTGGAGTTGCCCAGGCGCTTGCAGATCGAATTCAGCCAGGTGGTGCAGACGGTGATGGACGCCACGGGCAAGGAGTTGACGGCGCAGGACCTGTATGCCTTGTTCGAACAGGAATACGGAATCGGCACCATCCGCGCGCCCGGCCACCAGGTGCTGGAAGAAACGCAAGGCCCCGGTGGCCGCCTGGTGACGATCGCCGCCGAAGTGCAATTGGCCGGCCGCGACCTCAGCATCCGGGGCGCCGGCACCGGACCGATCGATGCTTTCGTGCATGGATTGTCAACTGCCGTGGGCGACAACGTACGCGTGCTCGACTACCATGAGCACGCGATCGGCGCGGGCGCGAATGCTCGCGCGGTGGCCTATCTGGAACTGCGCATCGGCGAGCAGACGCTGTTCGGGGTGGGGATGGATTCCGACATCGTGTCCGCCTCGCTCAAGGCGATCGTGTCCGGCGTGCAGCGCGCACAGCCCAAGCGTGCCGGCGAGGACGACAGATCATTGGCGCTCTCGCGCGCCGGCTAGAGGAGCAAGGCATGGCAGACAAACTGATCATCTTCGACACGACATTGCGCGACGGCGAGCAATCGCCCGGCGCCTCCATGACCAAGGACGAGAAGCTGCGCATCGCGCGCCAGCTCGAGCGGCTGAAGGTCGACGTGATCGAAGCCGGCTTCGCTGCCAGCTCCAACGGCGACTTCGAAGCGGTGCAGGCCATCGCACAGGCGATCAGGGAGTCCACCATCTGCTCGCTTTCGCGTGCCAACGACCGCGACATTTCGCGCGCGGCCGAAGCCCTGAAGGGCGCTCAGCGGGCGCGGATTCACACCTTCATCGCGACTTCGCCGCTGCACATGGAGAAGAAGCTGCGCATGACGCCCGAGCAGGTGTTCGAGCAGGCAAAGCTTTCCGTGCGCTTCGCCCGCAATCTTTGCGACGACATCGAGTTTTCGCCGGAAGACGGCTACCGCAGCGAGATGGATTTCCTGTGCAAGGTGATCGAAGCGGTGATCGCCGAAGGCGCAACCACCATCAACGTGCCCGATACCGTGGGCTACGCCGTGCCCGAGCTGTATGGCCAGTTCATCAAGACCTTGCGCGAGCGCGTACCCAACTCCGACAAGGCGATCTGGTCGGTGCATTGCCACAACGACCTGGGCATGGCGGTGGCCAATTCGCTGGCCGGCGTGAAGCTCGGCGGCGCGCGCCAGGTGGAGTGCACGATCAACGGCCTGGGCGAGCGCGCGGGCAACTGCTCGCTGGAAGAAATCGTGATGGCGGTGAAGACCCGCAGGGACTACTTCGGCCTGGACCTGAACATCGACACCAAGCACATCGTCGCGGCCAGCCGGATGGTGAGCCAGACCACCGGTTTCGTGGTGCAACCGAACAAGGCCGTGGTGGGCGCCAACGCCTTCGCGCACGCCAGCGGCATCCACCAGGACGGCGTGCTCAAGGCCCGCGACACCTACGAGATCATGCGTGCGGAAGACGTGGGCTGGAGCGCCAACAAGATCGTGCTGGGAAAATTGTCGGGCCGCAACGCCTTCAAGCAGCGCCTGCAGGACTTGGGTGTGGCGCTCGAGAGCGAGGCCGACGTCAATACCGCGTTCGCCCGATTCAAGGAGCTGGCGGACCGCAAAAGCGACATTTTTGACGAAGACATCCTCGCCCTGGTCAGCCAGGAGAGCGTGGCCAACGACAACGAAAACTTCGCTTTCGTCTCGCTCTCGCAACACAGTGAGACCGGCGAGCGGCCTCATGCATCGGTGGTTTTTACCGTCGCCGGCAAGGAAGTGCATGGGGAATCGGACGGGAATGGACCGGTCGATGCATCGTTGAAGGCGATCGAATCGCACGTCAGGAGCGGGGCCGAAATGGTGCTGTATTCCGTCAATGCCATCAGCGGTTCGACCGAGAGCCAGGGCGAGGTGACGGTGCGGCTGCAGAACTCCGGCCGGGTGGTCAATGGCGTGGGCTCCGACCCCGATATCGTCGTAGCGTCGGCCAAGGCCTATCTGAGTGCCCTGAACAAGTTACAAAGTAAAGCTGATCGAGTCGCCGCACAGGGCTGAGCGGTTTCCCTATAATTTACATTCCGGATGAGATAAGTTACATAAGCAGTTGATCTGGTGCAACTTTTTTCAGCTGAGGTAGGCTCAGCGGCCGGTTGGAGCGTTATGGGAGACACCCCGATGTATCGAAAGACCTCGATCCGATGAGCCACACCTTCAAGCGTGCCCTTTCCAGCCTGGCTGTGGCGGCACTGGCCGTGGCTCTCATGCCGGTCGTCGCCGACGCAGCGCCGCGCAAGGGAACCGTCGCGAAAAAGGTGGCTGCCAAGCGCGTCGTGCGCTCCTTTGCCGCCGGCAAACGCCATTCCATTGTGTCCATCGTGCCCGCGCGCCCCTCTTTCGGGCAGCTTGCCGGCCTGCATGGGATGCAAGACGCTCTCGACCTGAAATCCAGCGCCGCATTGGTGATTGACCAGGACACCAGCGAGATCCTGTTCAGCAAGAACGACTCCGCGGTGCTGCCGATCGCCTCGATCACCAAGCTGATGACGGGCCTGGTGGTCAGCGAAGCCAAGCTGCCGATGGACGAGATGATCACCATCACCCAGGATGACGTGGACACCGAGAAGCACAGCAGCTCCCGCCTGCGGGTGGGCGCGATGCTCACGCGGGGTGAATTGCTGCACCTGGCACTCATGTCCAGCGAGAACCGCGCGGCTCACGCGCTGGGGCGCACCTATCCAGGCGGACTCGGCTCCTTCGTTGCGCTGATGAACGCCAAGGCCAAGATGCTGGGCATGAAAGACACGCGGTACGTGGAGCCCACCGGGCTGTCGAGCAACAACCAGTCGAGCGCGCACGACCTGGCAACCCTGGTGAACACGGCGTACACCGATTCGGTGCTGCGCGAATACACCACCTCGCCGGGCCATCAGGTCGCGGTGGGCAATCGCACCCTCCAGTTCAACAACACCAATCGACTGGTGAAGAACCCGGATTGGGACATCGGCCTGCAAAAGACCGGCTACATCTCCGAAGCCGGGCAGTGCCTGGTGCTGCAAGCGAAGATAGCCGGCCGCAAGCTCATCATGGTGTTCCTCGATTCGGCCGGCAAGCTCAGCCGCATCGCCGACGCCGAGCGCGTGCGCCGTTGGGTCGAGAGCCAGCCGGTGCCCACCGGCGTCAGCGCGGTGATCCCCAAAGCCAGCAGCTAAGCCGCCTTGACGGCGGGGGTCTTGTGGCCGAGGGCCGATGAAATCGCGTTCGCGGTGTTCTGCAGCTTGCTCACCCAGCCTTCGTCGAGCCGGTCGGCCGGTGCGGAGATCGACAATCCCGCCACCAGCCTGCTCTGATCGTCATAGATGCCCGCTGCCATGCAGCGCACCCCCAGTTCCAGTTCTTCGTTGTCGCGGGCGACTCCATACTGCCGCGTCTTGGCCAGTTCGCGCTCGAGCACCGCAACCTGCGTGATGCTGTTCTTGGTGTGGCCCGCCAAGCCGGTGCGGGTGGCATACGCCCGCACTCGCTGAGGTTCGTCGGCCGCGAGGAACAGCTTTCCGGTGGAGGTGAGGTGCAGGGGAGCGCGCCCCCCAATCGCCCGCACGACCTGCATGCCCGAGCGTTCGCTGTAGGTGCGTTCGATGTACACGATCTCGTCGCCCTGGCGCATGCTGAGGTTCACCGGTTGCTGGATCAGCTTGTGCAATTCGCGCATCGGCGTCAGGGCCGCATCGCGCACACTCAAGCGGCCCTTGACCAGATTTCCGAGTTCCAGCAGGCGCATGCCCAGGCGGTAGCTGCCCGCTTCAGGCCGGTCGACAAACCGGCCCGTCGCCAGGTCGTTCAGGATGCGATGCGTGGTGGAGGGGTGCAGTCCGGTCTTCTCGCTGATCTCCTTGAGCGACATGGCTTCCTCGCGCGAGGCCAGCACATCGATCAGCGAGAACATGCGCTGGATCACCTGGATGGTGGGCGTCGCAGGTGCGCCGGAATCGATTTTTCTCATGCAGGCCTCGAGAGCGGGAACCCCCGAATTTTATCAAGTGAAATCGCGCGTGCCGTCGGCCGGCGGTATTCAGTTGGGTGGGCGCGGTCCCGGCAACCACTGGCCGTCGGTAAACACTTCGTGCGGCAGATAGCGCGCCTTGTAATTCATCTTGGGGCTTTGCCCTATCCAATAGCCCAGGTACACGTGCGGCAGCTGCAACTTCAGCGCCTGGTCGATCTGCCACAGGACGCTGTAGGTGCCGTAGCTGGCCGTGGCGTCGGGTTCGTAGAACGTGTAGACGGCGGAGATGCCGTCGTTGAGCACGTCCAGGATCGACACCATCCGCAACGCGCCTGCGCTGCCGTCCGGATTGGCCTCGCGAAATTCCACCAGCCTGGAATTCACGCGGCTTTGCAGCAGGAACTGCGTGTATTGATCGATGCTGTCATGGTCCATGCCGCCGCCCGCGTGGCGTCCGGTCTGATAGCGCAGGTAGAGGTGGTAATGCTCAGGCACGAAGCACAGCTTGAGCACGCGCGCCTGAAGATGCTGGTGGCGCGTCCACGCACGGCGCTGGCTGCGGTCGGGGCGGAACTGTTCGGCCAGCACGCGCAGCGGCACACAGGCGCGGCAACCATCGCAGTAGGGGCGATACGTGAACATGCCGCTGCGCCGAAAGCCGCTGGTCACCAGGTCGGAGTACGCGTCGTTGTGGATCAGGTGGCTGGGCGTGGCCACCTGCGAACGCGCCTGCTTGCCCGGCAGGTAACTGCACGGGTACGGAGCCGTTGCATAGAACTGCAGGGTCTGTAGCGGGAGGTCCTTGAGGTGTGTCACGCTGCGGGCTTGGGCGGCAGGAGTTCATTCCAGTATACGGGGTCGAACTGCCACTTCGGCGAAGGCTTTTGCGCGTTTTGTGCGACCTGCGCCACAAAATCGGAGCGCGCGATTTCGCGCGCTCCCAGCGAAGCCAGGTGCTCAGTGTTCTGCTGGCAGTCGATGCAGGTGATGTGGTGGTGACGGCAGAACGCCACCAGTGCCGCGAGCGCAATCTTGGACGCGTCGGGCACCCGCGTGAACATCGACTCACCGAATACCGCCTGCCCGATCGCGACACAGTACAGTCCACCGGCCAAGCGACCATCGATCCAGGTTTCGATGCTGTGCGCGAAGCCGGCGCGATGGAACGCACGATAGGCATCGACCATCGCCGGCACGATCCAGGTGCCTGATTGTCCAGGCCGGTCGCTCGATGAGCACGCCTGAATCACTTCGTCGAAGGCGCTGTCGATGCGCAGCTCGAAGGCCGGGCTCACGATGAGCCGCGCGATCAGCTTGCGCAAGGAGCGGTGCAGCTTGAACTCATCGGGCATCAAGACCATGCGCGGGTCGGTGCTCCACCACAGGATAGGCTGTCCTTCGCTGAACCACGGAAAGATGCCGCTGCTGTACGCGCGGCGCAGGCTGTCCAGGTCCAACACGCCGCCGGCGGCGAGCAGGCCCGGCGCGGGTTGCGAGCCGTCCCAGGCCTGCGAGGGATCGGGGAATGGGTCGCCGGGATCGAGCCAGGGGAGGTTCATCGAGGGCAAATGAAAAAGGCCTGCAACACGCGTTGCAGGCCTCATTGTGGATGGCTCCTCGACCTGGGCTCGAACCAGGGACCTACGGATTAACAGTCCGGCGCTCTACCAACTGAGCTATCGAGGAACAAGCCTTAAATTATAGCGTGCCTCGGGCGCGCCCTCAGTCGAACACCGGCGTCTCGACGCCCAGCACCTTGTGCAACTTCGGTGACGTGGTGGTGTACTGCAGGCGCACCTGCTTGTCCGGGAAAATGATGGGGGCCGCGCCGAAGGCCGCGAGGGCGCATTCGTGGAAGCCCGACAGGATCAATTTCTTCTTGCCCGGATAGGTGTTGATGTCGCCCACCGCGAAGATGCCCTGTGTGTTCGTCGAGAATTTTTCGGTGTCCACCTTCAGCTGCTTGCGCTCGATGTCCAGGCCCCAGTTGGCGATGGGGCCGAGCTTGGGGCTGAGGCCGAAGAACACCAGCAGCATGTCGGCGGGCACCTTGCGCACCACCGCGTCGGAGCCGGTCACTTGGACGCCAGCAAGACGGCCATCCTGCACGTCCAGGTCGGTCACCTGTCCCACCAGGAACTGCATCTGCTGCGCATCGCACAGCTGTTTCATCTTCGATACCGACGCCGGCGCCGCCTTGAAGCCGTCGCGCCGATGGATCAGGATCACGCTCGCAGCGCGATGAGCGCCCGGCTGCGCGAAGTTGAGGCACCAGTCGAGGGCCGAATCGCCGCCGCCGAGGATGACCAGGTTCTTGCCCGCGAAATCGGCCGGGTTCTTCACGCGATAGTGCACGTGCGTGCCCTCGAACTTGTCCACCCCGAAGACCTTCAGTCCGCGTGGCTGGAACGCGCCGACGCCGGCCGCGATGAAGATGGTCTTGGTCAGTAACCGCGTGCCCTTTGAGGTCTCGACCAAGAAGCGCCCATCGTCCTGCTTCTGCACGGTGGTCACTTCCTGCCCGAAATGGAACGTGGCGCCGAACGGCGCGATCTGCTTGAGCAAGCTGTCGGTGAGCTCCTGGCCGGTGCACACGGGAACCGCGGGGATATCGTAGATCGGCTTGTCGGGATAGAGCTCGACGCATTGGCCGCCCGGATACGGCAGCGAATCGATCACGTGCGCCTTGATCTCGAGCAGCCCGAGCTCGAACACCTGGAACAGCCCGACGGGGCCCGCGCCGATCACGACGGCATCGGTCTGGATCGGCCCATCGCTTGCCGCGGCAGTCTTGATCACTTCTTGGTTGAGTTGCGGTTCCATGCGAATCTGGCTTCTCTGTTGACGTTAGCGAATCAGCTGGGAGAGCTTGCCGGTCTTGTCCTTCCATTCGTCGGCGTCATCCGGCGGGGGCTTGCGTTTGGTGATGCTCTTCCAACCCGCTTGCTGGGTCAGTTCGACATTGAGCTTGATGAAGGCAATCTGGTCGGCCGGCACATCCTCCTCGGCGTAGATCGCGTTGACCGGGCACTCCGGAATGCAGACGGCGCAGTCAATGCATTCATCCGGATCGATCACCAGCATGTTCGGCCCTTCGCGGAAACAGTCCACGGGGCAGACGTCCACGCAATCGGTGTACTTGCAGCGGATACAGGATTCGGTGACGACGTGGGTCATTTTCTAGTTCTATCGGGGGAAACCCATGATTTTAGCCAGCCAGGCCTGGGTGGCTTGCGGATTGCGTTCAGCCAGTGCTGCAAGCAGTGCCTTTTGGTTCTGCGCAGCGCTCTGCTCAGCGGACCAGCACCGCTGCCGCCGTCTTGTGGCTGGCCGTGTCCACCAATACCAGCGAACCCAGAACCCGGGAGCGCGCGTAGGGTAGGGTGGCGATCGCCTCCTGCAGGCTCAGGTCGACGTGTCCGATGGAATTGGGCTCGAGGTGGTCCGCTGGGGCCTCCGCGAGCGTGTGGATGTCGAGCTTGTGGACAATTGCCTTCACGCGGGCCTTGACCCATCGGTGGCCGTGCAGAGCCCAGTAGACGCGGCCCGCGACCAGCGGTTCATCGTCCAGCCAGGCTACCGTCGCCGAGATCTCGCGCGCGGGCTCGATCGCTCCGGGTGCAAGCAGCCAGTCCCCGCGCGAAACGTCCAACTCCCGGTCCAGCACGATGCCCGCGCTGTGGCCGGGCGTGACGCTGCCGGGGCGGCGCGCGTGATCGAGCACTTGCGCCACGATGGCGGTCTGGCCGCCCGGCATCACCTGGATTTCCTGTCCCGGCTCGACGTTGCCGGTGGCGACGCGGCCCCAGAAGATGCGGCGTCCCTGCGCCGTGTCGCTGGATGAGGAATGCTTCTCCACCCATTGAACCGGGAAGGTAAACGCCTCATGACCTTCCGCCTCGGCGACGTCGAGGCCCTCGAGCACCTTCAGCAATGAAGGCCCGTGATAGCCGCACCAGCCCGGCGAGGCCTCAACCACGTTCTGTCCCTTCAGCGCCGAGATCGGCACGATCGCCCGCACCGCGATGTCGGCGGCCGCGGTGAAGCGCCACAGCGCCGCGCTGATGTTCTCGAAGGCCGCTTCCGGATCTTCCACGGCGTCGAGCTTGTTGATGGCAAACACGATCGACGGCACACGCAGCAGGTTCACCAGCAGCGAATGCCGCCGCGTCTGCGGCAGCAGTTCGAGCTGGGCGCTGCGCCATTTCAACTTGGTCGCGTCCACCAGCACCACGGCCGCATCCGCACTGGAAGCGGCGGTAATCATGTTGCGGGTGTACTGCTCGTGCCCCGGTGTGTCGCCGATGATGAACTTGCGATTCGGGGTGGCGAAGTAGCGATACGCAACGTCGATGGTGATGCCCTGCTCGCGCTCGGCCGAGAGGCCGTCGGTGAGCAGCGCCAGGTCGGTCTGGCCCAGGCGTTGCACGCCCGCCAGCTGGTCCTGCAGCACCGACTTGCTGTCCACCAGCAGCCGGCCGATCAGCGTGCTCTTGCCGTCGTCCACGCTGCCGCAGGTGATGAAGCGCAAGGCAGCGGCATGGTCGCCCCGGTGAGCATCGTCGCCGCGGCGCAGGGCCGGATCCAGAGTTTCAAGGTTCACGGCGCTCATCAGAAATACCCGTCCTTCTTGCGCTTTTCCATGGAGGCGTCGGAGGTCTTGTCGTCCATCCGCGTGGCGCCGCGCTCGCTCACGTCCACGGTCAAGGTTTCAAGCACCACCTGGGACGCGTTGGCGGCGTGGCTTTCCACCGGGCAGGTGCACGTGATGTCGCCGACAGTGCGAAAGCGCACCGTGCGATTCACGACATCCTCGTCAGCCCGCGCCGGCGTGAGCGGTGTTACCGGCACCAGCAGTCCGCGGCGCTCGACCACCTGGCGCTGGTGCGCGTAGTAGATGGAGGGCAGGGCGATGTTCTCGCGCTCGATGTACTGCCACACGTCCAGCTCGGTCCAGTTGGAGATGGGGAACACGCGGAAATGTTCGCCGGGATGCAGCCGCGTATTGAACAGCGTCCACAGCTCAG
>JAQGMT010000215.1 GCA_028292185.1 Ramlibacter sp.
CTAGGGCAGCTGCACGCCGCCCTCGGGCACCGGCTGGCGGATGGTGTTCAGGATCAGCGACACGAAGCCGAAGTAGCCGGCGGTGCAGAGCACGTCGAGCAGCGTGACTTCGCCGAAGCGGGCCAGCGCCTGCGCATAGGTGGCGTCGCTCACATCCTTGTCGTTCAGCAGTTCAGTGCAGAAGCGGTGCAGCAGCGCCTGCTCCGGTGTCATGCCCGGGGGCGTGCGGCCGTTCCCGATGGCGTCGATGATGGCAGCGTGCACTCCCGCCTCGACCGCCATCTTGCTGTGCGCGTGCCACTCGTAGCGGGCCGACCAGAATCGGGCGACCAGCAGGATGACGAACTCGCGCAGATCCGCCGGCAGCGAATTCTCGAAGCGGATCGAATCGCCCAGCGCGCGCACGCGCTCAGCCAGGCGCGGGTTGCGCAGCAAGGCGTGGAAAGGGCCGCGGATGCCGCCCCGCGGGCCGTCGATCAAATCCTGCGCAACGGCTCGCTGCTCCGCTGTCATCGCGTCGAGCTCGAGCGGGGCGAAGCGGCGGTCGGCGGTGGAAACTTCAGTCATGCTGCGAGCTACTCGGCCTTGATGTTGAACTTGCGCAGGATGTCGCCGTAGCGCTTCACATCCTCCTGCACCTGCTGCCCGAACTGTTCGGGGCTGCTGCCGTCCGGCACGTAGCCCGCGACCGCGTTGGCCAGGGTCTGGCGCAGCGCGGGTTGTTGCAGTGCCTTGGCCACTTCGGCGTGCAATCGAGTGACCACCGGCCGCGGCGTGGCGGCCGGCGCGAACAGGCCCATCCACGTTCCGGAGAACACAAAGTCCTTGACGCCCGCTTCCGACATGATCGGCAGGTCCGGCAGTTCGGGCATCCGCACCGGCCCCGTGAACCCGATCGCGCGCAGCTTGCCCGAGCGGATGAACGGCATGACGATGCCGGGCGGCATGATGGCCACCTGCACCTCGCCCGCCACCACCGCCTGCAGCGACGGCGCGCTGCCCTTATAGGGGACATGCAACAGATGCGTGCCGGCGCGCTGGTTGAACAGCTCGCTGGCGATGTGAATGGTGTTGCCGATGCCTGGCGAGCTGTACGACAGCTTGCCCGGCGCTTTCCTGTCCAGCGCGATGAGTTCCTGCACCGTGTTCACCGGCACCGCAGGATTGACGATGACGACGAAGCCCGTGCCTTGCATCAGCCCGGCCACCGGCGCGAAATCCTTGATCACGTCGTAGCGCAGGTCCTTGTACATCGTCGCATTCAGCGCGAACGAAGCCGTCACGGCCAGCAGCGTGTAGCCGTCCGGCGCGGCCCGAGCCACGTACTCGGTGCCGATCACGCCATTGGCGCCCGCCTTGTTGTCGATGACGATCGGCTGGCCGAGCTGGCTGGACAGCACCAGCGCCAGCGGCCGCACGGCCACGTCGAGCGTGCCGCCTGCCGCGAAAGGAATGACGATGCGAATCGACTGCGATGGATAGCCGGATTGGGCCCGGGCCAGGCCCGGCAGCGCCAGGGTCAGCGCCGAGCCACCCGCGGCTTGCAGCAGCGCGCGGCGGCGCAGCGCGTCACGCGGGCTGCTTGGCATCGCGTTCGACCCCGATGGTGAATTTCCAACCCAGGCTTTGCAGCTTGTCGACCATGCCCTGCCCGTACTTGGCGGCGATGGCCTGCGCGGTTTCCGGCACCCGGTCCACATCGTCGAACTCCTCGCGCTGGCCCTGGATGATGACCATCAAATGGGCATCCTGGTCCGAGCGGTTGATGAAGCGGCGCGTGACGCGCGGCGGCATCGCGATCAGGTCCATCGTCTCCAGCATGATCGACTCTTCGCCGTGGTCGCCCCACTGGATCTCCCAGCGGCCGCTCATGGCGATGAAGGTCTCGTGCGTGCGGTAGTGCACGTGCAGTCCGGGGCCCTGATTCGGCGGGCAGGTGGCGATGCCCAAGCGGAACACGCCGGCGTCCCCGCCCTCGACCGCGGGCTTCGGTGAAAGTTGGCCCGGCAGCGCACCCGGTGACATGACGTTGCGCGTGGTCTTGGCCATGATCATCTCGAGTACGTCGGGCGGAAGGCCCTTTTCCTCGAGGTGCTTGTTCTTGACCGGAATGAGTTCCTTGAAGCGCGCGATGCGCGTCTTCATCTCTTCCTGCGTGGGTGTCCATCGCTCGAGGCCTGCGAGTTCCATGCGTGTCTCCTGGTGTGTTCATCGCGGCATTCCGCGTGGTCGTCGAGTCTAGGAGCAATCGCCGGCGACTGCGCCATTGCGGCCGAATAACGATAATTCGCCTGCATGGATAACGTCGATATTCGCCTGCTGCGTGCTTTCCTGGTCCTGATGGCCGAAAAGAATGTCTCCACGGCGGCCGAGCACCTGGGCATCAGCCAGCCCGCGGCCAGCCACGCGCTGGCCCGGCTGCGCGCGCTGTTCGACGACCCGCTGCTGCTGCGGTCGCGAGCCGGCATGGTCGCCAGCACGCGCGCCGTCGAGTTCGAGCACGGGGTGCGCGAACTGCTCGCCACCTACGATGGCCTGCTGGGCCTGGCCCGTCCGTTCGACCCGGCGGTGTCTTCGCAGACCTTCGTGATCAGCGCCCCGGAATACGCCGAGCGCCTGCTGCTGCCCGGACTCGCCCAGCGCGCTCGCCGCGACGCGCCGAACGTGCGCATCCAGGTGCAGACGCCGGACCGCGATCGCGCGTTCGAACTGCTCGAAAGCGGCCGGCTCGACTTGCGCATCGCGTGGCTGCCGCAACCGCCGCAGTCGCTGCGCTCGACCCCGCTGTTCCAGGACCGCATTGTCTGCATCGCCGCCAGCGGTCATCCCACCGTGCGCGGCAGCATCAGCCTCGAGCAATTCTTGTCGCTGCCGCACGCGCGCCCGCTGGGCACCGGCCGGACCACGACCGGCCGCATGGTGGACGAGGCGGTGGAGCAACTCGGGCGCCAACTCAACCTGGCCTTCCTGGTGCAGAACTTCCTCACCATCCCGCTGATGATGGAAGGCACCGACCTGATCGCGACCGTGCCGCTGCGGCTGGCCACGTTCCTGCGCAAGCAGCATCCCCTGCAAATTCTCGAGGCGCCGCTGCGCTTGCCCCGGGTGCGGTACGCGGCCTATTGGCATGAACGCAGCCAGAAGGACCCGGGGCATCGCTGGTTGCGCGCGCTGCTGCAGGAGTCGGCCCGCGCACTGCCTCCCTACGTAGCCAGGTAAGGCTGAAAGTGGCGCTATTCGGCCGGGTGAATTCTTGTTATTGCCTTTGCCGCATGGCTGGCGGCAGCTGCGCCGCCTAGACTGTGCCATGACAGAACCAACCCAGGACCCCTCCTACGCGGCCGCGGTCGCGCAGATCGAAGCCGCAGGCCTGCGCGGCGGCGACCACTCCAGCAGCCCGCTGGACGAGGCGCGCGCTCAGCAGGATCGCTACTTCGCGTTTCTCAACCAGGATCCTCCGTCGGGCGTGACCACGCGCGATCTCACGATCGATGGTCCGCACGGTCCCATCCCGCTGCGGGTGTACCGCCCCAGCGATGCCCCGGCGGG
>JAQGMT010000218.1 GCA_028292185.1 Ramlibacter sp.
TTCGGGATGCAGCGCAGATAGGCGATGTCGTACGCGCCCGCGTGGGTCGGGCCGTCCGCCCCGACGATGCCGGCGCGGTCCAGTGCGAACACCACCGGCAGCTTCTGCAGCGCGACGTCGTGAATGAGCTGGTCGTAGCCGCGCTGCAAGAACGTGGAGTAGATCGCCACGACCGGCTTCATGCCCTCGCATGCGAGGCCGGCGGCGAAGGTGACGGCATGCTGCTCGGCGATGCCGACGTCGAAGTAGCGCCCCGGGAAACGCTTGTCGAATTCGACCATGCCGGAGCCTTCGCGCATCGCCGGCGTGATGCCCACCAGGCGGGCGTCCTGTTCGGCCATGTCGCACAACCACTGGCCGAACACCTGGCTGAACGTGGTCTTGGGCGCCGTCGCCGGCACGGTGATTCCCACCGCCGGATCGAACTTGCCAGGTCCGTGATAGGCCACCGGGTCGGCCTCGGCCAGCTTGTAGCCCTGCCCCTTCTTGGTGACCACGTGCAGGAACTGCGGGCCTTTCAGGTTGCGGATGTTTTCCAGCGTGGGGATCAGGGATTCAAGATCGTGGCCGTCGATGGGGCCGATGTAGTTGAACCCGAATTTCTCGAACAGCGTGGCCGGCACGATCATGCCCTTGGCATGTTCCTCGAAGCGCTTGGCCAGTTCGAACAAGGGCGGCGCCACCTTCAGCACGTTCTTGCCGACGTTCTTGGCCGCCGCATAGAACTGGCCGCTCATGAGTTGCGCCAGGTAGCGATTCAACGCACCCACCGGCGGGCTGATGGACATGTCGTTATCGTTCAGGACCACCAGCAGATCGCAATCGGCAACACCGGCGTTGTTCAAGGCCTCGAACGCTTCGCCCGCACTCATCGCGCCATCGCCGATGATCGCCACGGCCTTGCGGTTCTCGCCTTTGGTCTTGGCGGCGACGGCCATGCCGAGCGCGGCGGAAATGCTGGTCGAGGAATGGGCCGTGCCGAACGCGTCGTACTCGCTCTCGCTGCGCTGGGGAAAGCCCGAGAGGCCGCCGAACTGGCGCAAGCTGCCCATGTGCGCGCGGCGCCCGGTGAGTATCTTGTGCGGATAAGTCTGGTGGCCCACGTCCCACACCAGCCGGTCGTACGGCGTGTTGAAGACGTAGTGCAGCGCGATGGTGAGTTCGATCGTGCCGAGGTTCGAACTGAGGTGCCCGCCGGTGCGCGACACGCTGTCCAGCACGAACGCGCGCAGCTCGTCGGCGAGCAGCGGCAATTCAGTGCGCGCCAACTTGCGCAAGTCGGCCGGATCGTTGATCGTTTCCAGAAAAGAGCTCATCACTGCATCATCCTGTGGGACATGGCCCTAGTTCTCGCGATGGACCACCATCATCGCCAGCGCCTGTAAAGCGCGTGTATCGGCCAGGCCGCTGGCGGCCAAGGCCTGCAAGGCATCGCCCAGCAGTTGCTGCGCATACGCGCGTGAGCGGTCCAGTCCCAACAGGGACACATAGGTCGGTTTCGCGTGCGCCGCGTCCTTGCCCACCGTCTTGCCGAGCGCGGCCGCATCGGAGGTCACGTCGAGAATATCGTCAACGACCTGGAAGGCCAGCCCCACCGCCGCCCCGTAGGCCTGCAACGCGGCA
The DNA here is from genome assembly GCA_028292185.1 of Ramlibacter sp. Taxonomy (GTDB): domain Bacteria; phylum Pseudomonadota; class Gammaproteobacteria; order Burkholderiales; family Burkholderiaceae_C; genus Ramlibacter. The sequence goes on from JAQGMT010000218.1 coordinate 1,624, forward strand.
TTCGCCTCCGGCGGCGCCGCACCGCATGCGGCGCCCATCATCACGCTGGCTTGCAGCAGCGCGCCGGTCTTGCGGCGATGCATCTCGCGAAGCTGCGTCTCGGTCAGGATGTGCCCGACGCTCGCCAGATCGATCGCTTGTCCGCCGGCCATGCCGGCGTGGCCGGCCGAGCGGGCCAGCAGCCGGCACAAATCCGCCTGAACCGCGGCAGGAACCGCATCGCCCTCGGGCGCCAGCAGCTCGAACGCGAGCGCTTGCAGCGCATCGCCGGCGAGCAGCGCCTGCGCTTCGCCAAACTTCACGTGCACGGTCGGCTTGCCGCGGCGCAGGATGTCGTTGTCCATGCAGGGCAGATCGTCGTGCACCAGCGAATACGCATGAATCAGCTCGGCCGCGCACGCGGCCCGCAATGCGGCGCCGCTGTCGCCGTGGGTCGCCTCGCAAGCGGCGAACACCAGCAAGGGCCGCAGCCGCTTGCCGCCGTCGAGCACGGCGTAGCGCATGGCCTCGCCGAGCCCGGCGGGGGCATCGGCCACCACCCACTGCGATAGCGCCTGCTCGACCCGCGCGAGTCTCTCGGCGCTCCAGGCCGCCAGCTCGAAAGCGCCGCTCACTCCTGCGTCCACGGCTTGAGCGTGCCTTCGTCGAGCACCTTGATCTGGTTTTCCACCGCCTGCAGTTTTTCGCGGCAGAAGTGCAATAGCTCCGCGCCGCGCTGGTAACCCGTCAGCAACTGCTCGAGCGGCAGCTGGCCGGACTCGATGCGGCCCACCAGCTGTTCGAGCTCTTCCAGGGCGGCTTCATAACTGGCGGGCGGTGTGCTTGGGTCTTTGGACATGGTCATGCGGTGCGACCTTCAATTCTAGGCGGTGAGGCCCACGGTCCCGCGGCGCGAACGGGGCGCAGCCGTGACAAAAGGCCTTGATCGCGGGCGCCGCGGCCACAAGTACCCGGGGGTACAATCGCTGCTCCCCGGGGACCCACCCGGGGTTTTGCTTTTGTTCCCCTCCTGCGCCGTCTACGGATCAAGCGCTTCCCTGCCCCTTAATAGGGGGAGTCTCTAGGTCAGGTCACCCCATGTCTGATTTAAGTCTTCAACTGCAGCAGGCCGCAAGCCAACTACCAGTTTCAAGTTACTTCGATCCAGCGCTGTTCCGGCGCGAGATGGACGTCATCTTCGAGCAAGGGCCCCGTTATGTGGGGCACCAGCTCGCCGTGCCCAACCCGGGCGACTACCACACCCTGCCGCAGGAAGCCGGCGGCCGCGCGCTGCTGCGCACGCCCGGCGGCGTCGAACTCATCTCCAACGTCTGCCGGCACCGGCAGGCGATGATCCTGAAGGGCCGCGGCTCGATCCTGTCGGGCCCGTCATCGGGCGGCAACATCGTGTGCCCGCTGCATCGCTGGACTTACAGCGGCGGCGGCGGCAGCGGCAAGGCCGGAACCTTGCTGGGCGCGCCGCACTTCGCCAAGGACCCCTGCCTGAACTTGAACAACTACCCGCTGCAGGAATGGAACGGGCTGCTGTTCGAGAAACGGCCCGGAGCGCCCGACGTCCAAGCCGACCTGGCCGGCATGGGACCGCGCGCCGACCTCGACTTCACCGGCCTGGTGCTCGACCGCGTGGAGATGCACGAGTGCAACTACAACTGGAAGACCTTCATCGAGGTGTACCTCGAGGACTATCACGTGGGCCCCTTCCATCCCGGCCTGGGCAGCATGGTCAGCTGCGATGACCTGCGCTGGGAGTTCAAGGACAACTACTCGGTGCAGACGGTCGGCGCCGCCAACCGGCTCGGCAAGGCCGGCAGCCCCGTGTACGAGCGCTGGGAAAAGGCGCTGCTGCAGTATTCGAACGGCAAGGCCCCCAAGTACGGGGCGATCTGGCTCACCTACTATCCGCACGTGATGGTGGAGTGGTATCCGCATGTGCTCACCGTCTCGACGCTCTACCCCACCGGGCCGCAGAAGACGATGAACATGGTGGAGTTCTATTACCCCGAGGAAATCGCGGCGTTCGAGCGCGAGTTCGTCCAGGCGCAGCAAGCCGCGTACATGGAGACCTGCGTCGAGGACGATGAGATCGCCGAGCGCATGGACGCCGGCCGCAAGGCGCTGATGCAGCGCGGCGACAACGAGTTCGGCCCCTACCAGAGCCCGATGGAAGACGGCATGCAGCACTTCCACGAGTGGTATCGCCACCGGATATGAGCGCCATGTACACGACGCTCATCTCCCCCAAGGAGTTGATGGCCTTGCAGGCGAGCGGGCAGCCGCTGATGCTGTTCGACTGCAGCTATGACCTGATGAATCCCGCCGCCGGCGAGGAACAATATCGCAAGGGCCACATTTCAGGCGCGGTGTACGCCGACCTGGATACCGCCTTGAGCGATCAGGGCGTGATCGATCCCGACGGCACGCATCACCCGCACCCCGACGCCGCATCCGGCGGCAGGCATCCGCTGCCCAGCCGCGAGAAGTTCGCGATCTGGCTCTCGAGCGTCGGCTTCAGAAATGACATGCAAGCGGTGGTCTACGACCGCCAGCGCGCGAACTACTGCGGGCGCTTGTGGTGGATGCTGAAGTGGGCCGGCCACGAAGCCGTGGCCGTCCTCGATGGCGGCCTGCAAGGCTGGCAGGCCGCCGGCGGCGAAGTCACGGACCGCGCGGAGCCCTCGCATTTCCAGTCCAACTTCAAGCTCGGCGGCGAGTTGCGATCGCTCGCGACAACGCAAGACGTGGAGCAGCGTCTGGGCCAAGCCGGGCAGACGCTGATCGACGCCCGCGCCACGCCGCGTTATCGAGGCGAGGTCGAGCCGCTCGATCCGGTGGCGGGCCATATTCCCGGCGCACTGAACCGGCCCTTCGCGCAGAACCTGGATGCCGACGGGAAGTTCAAGCCCGCCGCGCAGCTGAAGGCCGAATTCGAGCAGTTGCTCGCCGGCCGCGACCCGGCTTCGGTCGTGCATCACTGCGGCAGCGGCGTGAGCGCGGTGCCCAACATCATCGCCATGGAAATCGCCGGCCTCGGGCCCAGCGCGCTGTATGCAGGCAGCTGGAGCGAATGGTGCCGCGACCCGAAGCGGCCGATGGCCAAGGGCGACTAGTCGCCGCGCAGCCCTGCGCGCGCGACCGCGGGCGAGTGCACATGTTCCGGCCGCGCGCCGATTCCCACCGCATAAGCCGGTATCACGCGCAGCGCCGGAAAGCGATTGAGCAGCTTCAGCACAGCCGGGACGCGCGGCGGGCGGTCGCTGTCCAGCAAGGGATCGAAGATCCGGTTTTGCACCGCCACCTGTACCGCTTGCGTGACGCGCGCCGGAAAAGTTCGGCGCTGCTGAACCTGCGCCAGCAAGGGCGTGAGTGCCTGCACGGTCACCTGCGGGTCCGCCAGCGCCTTGGCCAGGATGTTGGCGGTGGCGACGGCATCCTGAATCGCCAGGTTGATGCCCACCCCGCCGATCGGCGACATGGCATGAGCGGCGTCGCCGATGCACAGCACGCCGGGCTTCCACCACCGGTCCAGCCGGTCGACGGTCACGCTCAGTAACTTCACGTCGTCCCAGCTCGCGAGTTCCGCATCCACGCGGTCGGCGAAGAACGGGACCAAGCCGACGATGTCGGCGCGAAACATCGCCAGGCCGCGTTCGCGGAGGGTTTCGTTGCCGCCTTTGCGAATGACATAGGCGCACTGCCAATACGTGCGGCGATCGAGCATCGCCATGAACCGCCCGGTGCCCATCCGCCCGGTGGCCCCCGAAGGATCGGTGGGGTGCTTGGCGATGCGCATCCACAGCACGTCGATCGGCGCACCCAGGTCGCGTGCGACAAGTCCTGCCGCATCGCGCACGGTCGAATGGCGGCCGTCCGCCCCGATCACCAGGTCCGCGCGAATTTCGATATCACCTTCGGGCGTGCGAGCCCGCACCCCGGCCACGCGGCCGTCCGCTTCGATCAGGCCGGTGGCTTCGGCCTGCATCAGGAGATGAAAATTCGGATAGAGCGCCGCTTCATCGCGCAGGAAATCGAGGAACTCCCACTGCGGCATCATCGCGATGAAGCCGCAGCGGGCGCGCAGCCGCGAGAAGTCGGCGATCACCGCTTCGCTGCCGCCGATCACCGCACGGATGTCGCGTGCCTTGTCGTGCGGTCGTTCCAGGAAGGCTTCGAGGAAGCCGAGTTCATGCATCACTTCCAGGGTGGAAGGATGCACCGTGTCGCCGCGAAAATCGCGCAGGAAGTCGGCGTGCTTCTCGAGAACGACGACGTCCACGCCGGCGCGCGCCAGCAACAGGCCCAGCATGATGCCGGCGGGTCCACCGCCGGCGATACAGCATCGGGTCGAGGATGGTGCGGTCACGCGCAAGCGTAGCACCGCACTTGCGACGGGTGCTCAGCGATTACCCACCGAGCCCGCGGTCGT
>JAQGMT010000228.1 GCA_028292185.1 Ramlibacter sp.
AACGTCGTCTTCCAGGTAAGGGCCGTACGTGACCAGCACACCGTCTGGCGCGAGGTGGCGCGCCGCGCCTTGCATCAGCGCCGCGCAGGTGGGCCACGGCGCGATGTGCAGCATGTTCGCGCAGTAGATCGCGTCGAAGGTTCGGTCGAATTGCGCGGCATCGGCGGGCCACTGCGGCGCCATGACGTCGAGCCGCAGCGGCGGCAGGACGTTGGGCACACCGGCTTGTCTGACGCATGCCGCTATGTCGCGCAGCGCGCTCGCATCCGCGTCGGTGGGCTGCCAGGTCCAGCCCGGCAGCGCCGCCGCAAACCAGGCCGCATGCTGGCCGGTGCCCGACGCGATTTCCAGCGCCTTGCCCCGGGACGGCAAGATGCGCAGCAGCACTTCGAGGATCGGCTGCTTGTTGCGCTCGGCCGCGGTGCTGACAGGCGCGGGCGACATGCTGCTAGGCGGCCATGCGCAAGCGGCGCGCCGACTCTTCCGCGCGCGCGTCGTCGATCTCGCGCAGCACGCCGCCCAGGTCCACCGCGCCCACGGTGCGCTGGAAGCGCCCGGTCAGCGGCGACTCCGGCGTGAGCAGTCCGCGCTGGTACAGGTCCCAGATCTCGGGGCCGAACTCGGTGTGCAGCAGTTCGGGTGCGAAGCCGCCGAAAAAATTGCGCAGGTTCGCCACGTCGCGCAGCAGCACGCGCTGCGCATGGTTGTTGCCCGCGGCGTCGATGGCTTGGGGCAGGTCGATGATCACCGGGCCTTCCGCACCCAGCAGCACGTTGAATTCCGACAAGTCGCCGTGGACCACGCCCGCGCACAGCATGCGCACCACTTGCAGCAGCAGCATCGCATGGTGGGCGCGCGCCTCGGCAGGGGTGAGCGCCACGTCGTTCATGCGCGGCGCGGCGTCGCCGTCGGCATCCGTCACCAGCTCCATCAGCAGCACGCCGTCATGGAAGTTGTAGGGCGTGGGCACGCGCACACCGGCCGCGGCCAACCGGTAGAGCGCGTCCACCTCGGCGCTCTGCCATGCGGCTTCCTGCGCCTGGCGGCCGAACTTCGTGCCCTTCGCCATGGCGCGGGCCTGCCGCGTGTTCTTCACCTTGCGGTTCTCGGTGTAGTCCACCGCCTGGCGGAAGCTGCGCTGCGTGGCCTCCTTGTAGACCTTGGCGCAGCGCACCTCGCCGCCGCAGTGCACGACGTAGGCCATTGCTTCCTTGCCGCTCATCAGTTGGCGGACGACGGTATCGATCAGGCCTTCATGCACCAGGGATTGCAGGCGGGGCGGGGTTTTCATCCCCTATTGTCGGGCACCGCGCGCAGGGTCAGCGGCGCCACGTTCCAGATCTGCGTTGCGTAGTCGTGGATGGTGCGGTCGGACGAGAACATGCCCATGCCGGCCACATTGAGGATGCTGCGCCGCGCCCAGTCGCTGGAATCGCGATAGCACTCGTCCACCTTGTCCTGCGTGGCCACGTAATCGGCGTAATCGGCGAGCAGCTGGTAATGGTCGGAGTCGAGCAGCGTGCGCACGATATCGGTGTAGCGGCCCGGCTCCTCCTGCGAGAAGGCGCCGTCCGCCAGCCGGTCGATCGCGTACTTCAAGTCGAAGTTCGCTTCGTAGAACTTGCGCGGCTTGTAGCCACCGGCGCGCAGCGCTTCCACCTGGTCGGTGCGGTTGCCGAAAATGAAGATGTTGTCCAGACCCACCTGCTCGGCGATCTCGATGTTGGCGCCGTCCCAGGTGCCGATGGTGAGCGCGCCGTTCAAGGCGAGCTTCATGTTGCCGGTGCCCGAGGCCTCCGTGCCGGCGGTGGAGATCTGTTCGGACAGGTCCGCGGCCGGGATCACGATCTCGGCCAGCGAGACGCGGTAGTCCGGCAGGAACACCACCTTGAGGCGATCGCCCACCACGCGATCCGAATTCACCACGCGCGCCACGTCGTTGATCAGCCGGATCACCAGCTTCGCCATGTAATAGGCGGACGCGGCCTTGCCGGCGAAGATCACGGTGCGCGGCACCCAGTTGGCCTGCGGCTGCGCCAGGATGTGGTGATAGCGCGTGATCACGTGCAACACGTTGAGCAGCTGGCGCTTGTACTCGTGCATGCGCTTGACCTGCACGTCGAACAGGCTCTTCGGGTCGAGCTTCGGGCCCTGCAATTCGTCGGCGACGTATTTCACCAGCCGCTGCTTGTTGTGCTGCTTGGCCAGGCGGAACGCGTTCTGGAATTCATCCTCGTCCGCGAACGGGCGCAGCTGGGCAAGCTGGTCGAGGTGCCGGCGCCAGCCCGTGCCGATGCGGCTGTCGATCAAGGCGGCCAGCGGCGGGTTGGCTTGTGCCAGCCAGCGGCGCGGCGTGATGCCGTTGGTCATGTTGCAGAACCGGTCGGGGAACAGCTTGGCGAAGTCCGCGAAGATGGTGGTGGCGATCAGCTCGCTGTGCAGCTTGGACACGCCATTGACCTTGTGGCTGGCCAGCACCGACAGGTAGGCCATGCGCACCCGCCGCTCGCCGCCTTCCTGGATCAGCGAGACGCGCGCCAGCAGGCCGGCGTCGTCCGGGAATCTCGCGTGCACGCTGGCCAGGAAGCGCGAGTTGATGTCGAAGATGATGCGCAGATGGCGCGGCAGCAGCCGGCCCATCACCTCCACCGGCCAGGTTTCCAGCGCCTCGGCCATCAAGGTGTGGTTGGTGTACGAGAAGATGCGCGTGCACAGTGACCAGGCGTCGTCCCAATGCAGCCGGTGTTCGTCGATCAACAGGCGCATCAGCTCGGGTACCGCCAGCGCCGGGTGCGTGTCGTTCAGGTGGATCGCCACCTTGTCGGCCAGCTCGTTGAAGTTGCCGTGCTTGCGCAAATAGCGGCGCAGGATGTCCTGCATCGAAGCACTGACGAAGAAATATTCCTGGCGCAGGCGCAGCTCCTTGCCGCGCTCGGTGCTGTCTTCCGGATACAGCACTCGCGAAACGTTTTCGGAGTGGTTTTTTTCCTCTACCGCCTTCATGTAATCGCCGCGGTTGAAGGCCTCCAGGTTGATCGCCTTGCTGGCGCGCGCCGCCCACAAGCGCATCGTGGCGACGCTGTCCAGGCCGTAGCCGGGCACGCCGTTGTCGTAGGCGGTGGCGATCACTTCCTCGGTGTCCCACCAGTGCACGTTGTCGTTCTCGTCGGTGATCAGCTGGCCGCCGAAGCGCACCGTGTAGCACAGCTCGGGGCGCATGAACTCCCAGGGATTGCCGTCCACCAACCAGTAGTCCGGCTCCTCGATCTGGCGGCCGTTGGCGATGCGCTGCTTGAACATGCCATATTCGTAGCGAATACCGTAGGCCATGCCCGGAAGGCCCAGCGTCGCGATGGAATCCATGAAACACGCCGCGAGGCGCCCCAGGCCGCCGTTGCCCAGCGCCGGGTCGGGCTCGACGTCGATGAGCGCATCGAAGTCCGCGCCCAGTTGCGTGCAGGCCTGCTTCACTTCTTCGTAGAGGTCGGTTGCCAGCAAAGCGTTCACCAGCACGCGGCCGGTGAGGTATTCCATCGACAGGTAGTACACGCGCTTGGCGCTGTGTTCGCGCGACTGCTGCAGCGTTTCGCGCCAGGGCTTGACGATGCGATCGCGCACCGCGTGGAACACCGCGAACATCCAGTCGCGCTGCGTGGCCGAGGAAACGTCCTTGCCGACGGAGTAGATCAGGCGGTCGAGGATGGAGCGCCGCAGCGCTTCCACCGTGTTGTTGGGAATGTCGTCGTCGTGGGCGGTTTCGTGATTCACGTTGAGCAATGCTTCTATTGATGAGGGGGAGCGCGGCGCCGGCGGTCAAGCCGCCTCGGGCTTCATGGACCGGTACAGCGCCACGTATTGAATGGCCGCCTCGCGCCAGTCGAAGCGCTGCTGCATCGCGGTTTTCTGGAGTTTGGCCCAGGCGGCGGGCTGTGCATGCAATTCGAATGCCCGCTTCAAGGCGCCGCGCAAGGCGGGCGCGCTGAATTCGTCGAAAACGAAACCCGTGGCGCGGCCGGCGTTGAGATTATCTGGGGTCGCATCGACCACGGTGTCGGCCAGTCCGCCGACACGATGCACCAGCGGCAGCGCGCCGTAGCGCAGCCCGTACAGCTGTGTCAGTCCGCAGGGCTCGAAGCGCGAAGGCACCAGGATCACATCGCAGCCGGCCATGATGGCGTGCGCCAGCGCTTCGTCGTAGCCGATGTCCACCGCGATCTGTCCCGGGTGCCGCGCGGCGGCGCGCACGAAAGCGTGCTCCAGCGGCGCGTCCCCCGTACCCAGCACGACCAGTTGGCCGCCCATCTGCACCAGTTCGTCGGCCATCGCTTCAACCAGGTTCAGCCCTTTCTGCTCGGTGAGGCGGCTGACCACTCCGAACACCATGGCGTTGGGGCGGGCCTGCAGCTTGAGCTTGCGCTGCAGTTCGGCCTTCGCCTGCGCCTTGAGCTCCACGGACTCGGCATCGTAGGGATGCGCCAGCACCTCGTCATGCGAAGGGCTCCAGACGCGGTAATCGACGCCGTTGAGGATGCCGGACACCATGCTGGAGCGCCCGCGCAGCAAGCCGTCCAGGCCGCAACCTTGCTCCACCTCGAGAATCTCGCGCGCATACGTCGGGCTGACGGTGGTGATGCGGTCGGCCGCCTGCAAGCCCGCCTTCATGAAAGACACCTGGCCCCAGAACTCGATGCCGCCGATGGTGAACAGGTAGTCGGGCAGGCCGAGTTCCGGGAACAGGCTGCGCGGGAAGATGCCCTGGTAGGCGAGGTTGTGAATGGTGAACACGCTCGCCGCGCGCGGCGGCCCGGGCATCGCCATCTGCCGCAAATACAAGGGCGCGAGCCCGGTGTGCCAATCGTTGCAGTGCACGACGTCGGGTTGCCATTGCGCGTCCAGGCCTTGGCCCAGGCACGCCGCCGCCCAGCCGACCAAGGCGAAGCGCACGCCGTTGTCGCCATGCGAGTCGTAGTAAGGATTGCCGGGACGATTGAACAGCGCGGGCACGTCCAGCACGTAAGTGGCCAGGCCGCTGCCGGGCAAGCTGGCTTGCTGCAGCACCGGCGGCTGCGTCACGCCGCGCCCGGCGAGATCGGGTCCGTAGCGGGTGGGCAGTGAAATGGCAGGCGCTTGCTGCAGTTTGCTGGGGAGAACACCGGAACGAATGGCGGGGAAGCCCGGCACCAGCACGCGCACGTCGCAGCCCGCATCGCGAAGGGCCGGTGGCAGCGCTCCGCTGACGTCGCCCAGACCGCCGGTCTTGAGCAGGGGGAACAGTTCGGTGCAGACGTACAGGACTCGCATGCGCGGATTCTCAGGCCTTTGCTGCGTCCGCCGGCGCTTGCAGCGCATCCAGCATGTCGCGTGTGACCAGCACCACGCCTTGGTCGGTGCGATAAAAGCGCCGCGCGTCTTCCTCGGCGTCGAAGCCGATGCGCATGCCTGGGGGAATGTGGCAGCCCTTGTCGATCACCACGCGGCGCAGCTCGCAGTGCTGGCCAATATCGACCTCTGGCAGCAGCACCGATTCCTCGACCAGGGCAAAAGAATGGATGTGCACGCTGGAAAACAGAACGGAACGGCGCACCCACGATCCGGAGATGATGCAGCCGCCGGAGACCAGCGACTCCACGGCTTGTCCGCGCCGAAGCTCGTCGTCGTGCACGAACTTGGCCGGCGGCAACTGCTCTTGGTAGGTCCACATCGGCCACTCGCGGTCGTACATGTCCAGCTCGGGCAGCGGATCGCAAAGATCGAGGTTGGCCTGCCAATACGCGTCGACGGTGCCGACGTCGCGCCAATAGGACTTGGCTTCGTTGGTGCTGCGCACGCACGACATCTCGAACGGATGCGCCATGGCGTGGCCCTTGGCCACCATCGCGGGAATCAGGTCCTTGCCGAAGTCGTGGTGCGATCCGGCCTTGGCGCTGTCCTGCTTCAACGCTTCATACAGGTAGTCGGCATCGAACACATACACGCCCATGCTGGCCAGCGCGACTTCCGGCTTGCCGGGCATGGGCGGCGGGTCCGCCGGTTTCTCCAGGAACTCGAGCACGCGGCGCTGCAGGTCAACGTGCATCACGCCGAATGCGGTGGCCTCGGCCACCGGAACTTCGATGCAGGCGACGGTGCAGCGCGCATCCATCGCGACGTGATCGGCGATCAGCTTCGAGTAGTCCATCTTGTAAATGTGATCGCCGGCCAGCACCAGGATGTATTTCGGCTCGTGTGCCAGCAGGATGTCGAGGTTCTGGTACACCGCATCGGCGGTGCCGAGATACCAGGATTCGTCGTTCATGCGCTGCTGCGCCGGCAGCAGGTCGATGAACTCGTTGAACTCGTTGCGCAGGAACGACCAGCCGCGTTGCAAATGCCGCAGCAGGCTGTGCGACTTGTACTGCGTCAGCACGCCGATGCGGCGCACGCCCGAGTTCATGCAGTTGGACAGCGCGAAGTCGACGATGCGGAACTTGCCGCCGAAATACACCGCCGGCTTGGCGCGGCGGTCGGTCAGGTGCGACAAGCGCGTTCCGCGGCCGCCGGCCAGCACCAGGCCGATGGTCCTGCGGGCAAGCTGGAGCGGAGTCTGTGTTTCCATGGGCTGGCCAATCTGTTGCGGCGAGGGTTGAATCATTGATGTTTACCAATCAGGGGCAGCGTCCATGGGCTTCGGTGATGGCGGCCAGCTCAGCCGCAGGCGCATCGCCCACCTGGCGCCACTCGAAGCGCCATTCCCAGCAGCCCCGTGAATCGGCCGGCCGGTTCATGCGATGCGCACTGCCGAGGCCGAGCACATCCTGGAACGGATGGATCACCGTGTTTGCCACCGACTGCGAGGCCGCGCGCATCATGGTCCAGTGGATTTGCTGGTCGGCTTGCGGGCCCAGGTAGCGTCGCACGGCCTCACGTTCACGGTTGTCCAGCTGCTCCCACCATCCGACGGTCGTGTCGTTGTCATGGGTGCCCGTGTACGCCACCGTCTGCGGCACGTAGTTGTGGGGCAGGTAGGGATTGGCGGCGTTGTCGCCGAACGCGAATTGCAGCACGCGCATGCCCGGGAAGCCGCAGGCGAGGCGCAGCTCGTGCACCGCCGGCGTGATCGTGCCCAGGTCTTCCGCGATCACTTGCACGGTGCCCAGTTGCGAATGCAGCGAGTCGAACAGCGCGCGACCCGGGCCGGCACGCCAGTGTCCATTGACGGCATGCTCCTCCTCGGCCGGCACTTCCCAGTAAGCCTCGAAGCCGCGGAAGTGGTCGAGGCGCACGGCATCGAAGCGGCGCAATTCGTGCGCGAGCCGCTGGCGCCACCAGGCATAGTTGTCTGCGCGCATGGCCTCCCAGTCGTACAGCGGATTGCCCCAGCGCTGGCCGGTGGCGCTGAAGTAGTCCGGCGGAACGCCCGCCACCACTGCGGGGTCGCCCTCGGCGTCCAGCAGATATTGCGCGGCGTTGGCCCACACGTCGGCCGAATGATGCGCAACGAAGATCGGCGCATCGCCGATGATGTGCACGCCGCGCTCCTGTGCGTGGCGGCGCAGGCGCTGCCACTGGTCCATGAACTGCCATTGCACGAAAGACCAGAAGCCGATGCCATCCGCTGCCTCTTCGCGCAGGCGGCGCAAGGCCGTGGCGTCGCGCCTGGCAAATTCGACGGGCCAATGATTCCAGGGCAGGCCGTGACGCTCGTCCAGCACCATGAACAGCGCGTAGTCGTCGAGCCAGTGGCTTTGCTGCGCGCGAAATTCGTTCAGCGCTTTGCGGTCGGCCTCGTCGGCGCGGCGGCTGAATCCCTGCCAGGCTTCGCGCAGCAGCGCCATGCGCACCGGCTCGGCGCGCGCGTAATCGCTGCGGCTTGGATCGAAGCCGGC
>JAQGMT010000261.1 GCA_028292185.1 Ramlibacter sp.
ATCAGCGCGGTGCCCAGCAGCCACGGCAGGAAGGATGCGTTCTCCACCGGGTCCCAGAACCACCAGCCGCCCCAACCCAGCGTGTAGTAGGCCCACCATGAGCCCATGGCAATGCCCAGTGTGAGGAAGATCCAGGCCGTGAGCGTCCACGGACGCGACCAGCGCGCCCACGCCGCGTCGAGCCGGCCCGACAGCAGCGCCGCGATGGCGAAAGCAAAAGCGACGGAGAAGCCGACGTAGCCCATGTAGAGCATCGGCGGATGGAACACCAGCCCCGGGTCCTGCAGCTGCGGATTCAGGTCACGCCCTTCCTGCACTGCGGGCAGCAGGCGCGTGAAGGGGTTGGACGTGAACAGCACGAACAGCAGCAGGCCGGTGGCCACCAGTCCGAGCACGCCGAGCACCCGCGCCAGCATCGTCTCGTCCAGGGTGCGCGATAGCTGCGCGACCGCGAAGGTCCAGCCCGAGAGCATCAACATCCACAGCAGCAATGAGCCCTCGTGACCGCCCCAGATCGCCGCCAGGCGATACATGGTGGGCAGCAGCGAGTTCGAATGCTCGGCGACGTAGAGCACCGAGAAATCGTTGACGTAGAAGCTGTACCCGAGCGCGACGAACGACGAGGCGACCAGCAGGAAGAAGACCTGCGCGGCGGGACGCGCCAGCACCAGCCATTCACGGCGCTGCTGATGCGCGCCCAGCAGCGGCAGCGTGCCGAGCACGGCCGCGACGCACAGCGCCAGGACCAGCAGGAAGTGGCCAAGTTCGGGGATCATTGCTTGGCCACTCCGCTGTTTTTCTTCGCGGCGTCGAGCGCGGCTTGCGCTTGCGGCGGCATGTAGTTCTCATCGTGCTTGGCCAGCACTTCCGAGGCGGTGAAATTTCCGTCCGGGCCCAGCTTGCCTTGCACCACCGCGCCTTTGCCTTCCTTGAACAAGTCCGGCAGGATGCCGGTGTACGCCACCGGGATTTCCTTGGCCATGTCGGTGACGACAAAGTGCACCGTGAGGTTGTCGCGCTTCACCGAGCCGTCCTTGACCATGCCGCCGATGCGGAAAGCCTGGCCCTTGGGCGACTTGCCGGCCACCACGTCGCTGGGCGTGACGTACAAGGCGATGTTGCTGTTGAGCGCGTTGAGCACCAAGGCGGCGGCGACGCCGACGGCCAGCAAGCCGCCCGCAACGATCGCACCGCGTTTTTTCCAGTTTTTCATTGAACTTCCTGTTCCATCCTGTCGGCCAGCGCGTGGCGGCGCAGGCTGCCCACGATCGCGCGGCGGCGCCGGCTCACCAAAAACGGTTCGAGCGCCAGGGCGACGGCGCACACGCCGAAACTGCCCCACACATAGAGCGCATAGCCGCCCATCGCGAAGAATTCACCGGGCGAATGCCAGTTCATACCCTGACCTCCGCGAGGTGCCGCACCCATTCGGTGTGCCCTTCCCGCTCCAGGATGATGGTGCGAACGCGTTTGAGCGTCATCGCGATCGAGTACATCCAGAAGCACAGCGCCATCAGCAACATGCCCCACAGCATCGTCATGGCCATCGACGGCGCCCTGGTGAGCGAGACCGATGAGCCCTGATGGAGGGTGTTCCACCACTTGACCGAGAAATAGATGATGGGCACGTTCACCACGCCCACCAGCGCGAGGACGGCGCCGGCCTTGTCGGCCCGCCGCGGATCGTCGATCGCGGCTTGCAGCGCGATGAAGCCCAGGTACAGGAAGAACAGGATCAGCTCGGAGGTGATCCGCGCGTCCCAGACCCACCAGGTGCCCCACATCGGCTTGCCCCAGAAGGAGCCGGTCCACAGCGACAGGAAGGCCATCAGCGCCCCGGTGGGCGCCAGTGCCTGCGCCATCATCCCCGACAACCGGGTGTTCAGCGCCAGGCCGATGCCGGCCCAGGCGGCCATCACCATGTAGATGACCATGGACATCCACGACGCCGGCACGTGCACGAAGATGATGCGATAGCCCTCGCCTTGCGTCGCATCGGTGGGCGCGACGAAGAAGCTCACCCACAGGCCGGCCACGCCGAAGACGGCCGCGAGCAACCAGAACCATGGCTGCAGCTTCCCGGCGATGGGATAGAAGTTGGCGGGGCTGGCCAGCTTGAACCAATTGACGAGACCATTGCTCATTCCAATGCAATCCTCAGTGCCGCCGTGGTCGCCCACGGCGCGAAAAACAAGGCCATTACCAGCAAAGCCGCCAACAGCGACAGGTGGCCTCCCGCGCCCTGCCCCGAGCTGTGCGCCTGCACCGCGCCGGCGCCGAAGATCAGCGTCGGGATGTACAGCGGCAGCACCAGCAAGCTCAGCAGCACGCCCCCGCCCCGCACCCCGAGAGTCAGCGCCGCGCCGATGGAGCCGACCAGCGACAGCACCGGCGTGCCCAGCAACAAGCCCAAAGCCAACACGCCCATGGCTCCGGCGTCCAGGTCGAATTGCAGGCCCAGCAGCGGCGCCAGCACCACCAGCGGCAGCCCCGACACCAACCAGTGCGCCAGGTTCTTGCCGCCCACCAGCAGCACCAGCGGTGCCGGCGACAGCGCCATCTGCTCGAGCGTGCCGTCGGCATGATCCGCGGCAAACATGCGTTGCAGCCCCAGCATGGTGGCGAGCAGCGCGCCCACCCAGAGCACGCCGGGCGCAATCTTGCGCAGCAGCGCCGGCTCAGGGCCTATGCCGAGCGGGAACAGGCTGGTCACGATGACGAAAAAAAACAGGGCAGTGAGCACCTCCGCCTTGCGCCGCATCGCCAGCAGCAAGTCGCGGCGGGCCACCGCCAGCAGCGCGCTCATAGGACGGGTCCTTGTCTCAGAGGCCCGTTGGAGGCAGATAGTTCCAGCACCTGGCCGCCTTCCAGCGGCACCGGCTGGTGGCTGGTGACGACCGCCATCCCGCCTTGCGCCAGGTGTTCGCGCGCGAGGCTGCCCAACATGTCGACGGCGCGCGTGTCCAGTGCGGTGAAAGGTTCGTCCAGTACCCACAGTTTGGCCTTGCGCGTCATTAGACGCGCCAGCAGCACGCGGCGTTTCTGCCCGGCCGAAAGAACGCGCACCGGCAGGTCCTCGCGGCCCTTCAAGCCGAAGCGGCCCAGCGCCTCGTGGATCTCGGCGCGGCCGATCGCGCCGCCGTCCAACTCGGCCGACAGCTGAAGGTTTTCGGCGCCGGTCAATTCTTCCTTCACGGCCGCGTGGTGGCCCAGGAACAGCAAGGCGCGGTGATAGTCCTGCGCGATGCGTCCGATCGGTTCGCCATTCCAATGCACCTGCCCCGCCTCCGGCTGCGACAAGCCGGCCAGCAGCCGCAGCAGGCTGGTCTTGCCGCTGCCGTTGGCGCCGCGCACGTGCAGCCACTCGCCCGGGCCGACGGACAAATCGACGCCGGCGAACAGGGGACGGTCACCGCGGACACAGGTCAGACCATGGGCACTCAACATAGGGGTATTGTCCGCGACAGCCGCCGCACCCGCCACCCAAGGGAAAAGAGCCCGCTTGACGAATATCAAGCGGGCTCAATCGTCGAGCGACGCGGGCTGCGCCACGCTACGCTCCCAGGCCGGGAGGGGAAGAGCCCTTTATTCGTCGGGGTCTTTGTATTCCTTGGGCAGCTGGTGGGCGATGCCCTTGTGGCAGTCGATGCAGGTCTTGCCCTCCTCGCGCGCCTTGATGTGTTTCTTGTAGGGCGTCTGCTTTTGCAGTTCCGCGCTCATCGCGTCGAAGGAGTGGCAGTTGCGGCATTCCTGCGAATTGCTCGCCTTCATGCGCGCCCACTCGTGCGTGGCCAGCTTCATGCGCTTGGCCTCGAACTTCTCCTTGGTGTCGATCGTGCCGGTGATCTTGCCCCACACCTCCATGCTGGCCTGGGCCTTGCGGATCATCTTGGGGCCCCACTCCTTGGGCACGTGGCAGTCCGAGCAGATCGCGCGCACGCCGGTCCGGTTGCTGTAGTGGATGGTGTTCTTGTATTCCTGGTACACCGTGTCGCGCATCTCGTGGCAGGTGGTACAGAACTCCAGTGTGTTGGTCGCCTCCAGCCCGGTGTGAAAGCCGCCCCAGAACACGATGCCGGCCACGAAGAAGACGGCGCCGATCGCCAGCGCCGAGTACTTCGTGCTCGGGCGGTTCAGGCGCGCCCACGTTCGCTTCATCAGGCCCTGTTTCACGCTTGCATCCATGGTGTTGGTTCCGGTGCTCAGAAGGTGTAGAAGTAGCTCAAGGAAATCAGGTTGACCGAGTAGTTGCCCGTCTGCTGGTTGGTGGGCAGCACCTGGGTCGGCGTGAAGCTGGTCTGGTAAGCGTTGAAGAAGAAGTCGTCGCTCTTCAGGCGCTGGTGCGCGACGCGCATGATGACCTTGGACTGCTTGTCCACCTGGTACGCAGCCGCAAACTTCAGCGTCGTGGTCCGGGCGTTGATGTCCGGCAGCTGGCCGCACGAGAGGATCGAAGCGCTGGCACAGCTGGCGCCGTTGGTCGTCGTGGTCGCATAGTTCAGGAAGGTGCCGTAGGCCGCCTTGCCCATCGAATACGTCAGATCGCCCGAGAGTTCGAGCTTGCCGCCCATCAACCCGCCGTGCTTGAAGCCCAGCCCGATCGTCGTGTCGTCGTCGGTGAGCGTATTGCTCCAGGTGGCTCCTGCCGGCACGCCGATCGCGGTAGCCGAGGCCGCCGCGGCCGATGCCGTGGTGCGCTGGATGTTGGTCATGTCCCGCTGCCGATGCTGGCGGGTCGCGTAGGCCGAGACCGAGCCACGCTCCGAGTAGTTGTAGGTGCTGTCGAGGTTGAGGCTCCAGCTGCTGCCGTCCTGCACGCCGAACTGCGAGTCATAGCTGTCGCGGGTGTAGCGCCCGGTGGCGGCGACCGTCGTCTTCTCGTTGGCTTGCCAGCTCAGTCCGGCCTTGGCGGCATGGCGCTTGCGCGATGCGTCGAAGAAGGGGAAAAAGCCCTGGAAGTCGCCGGCGTTCTGCCCGGCGACTCCGCCGTTGGTGCTGATGAATGCGGCAATCGCGTTCGGGTCGGAGTCGGTCTTGCGGTCGCTGTAGGTGTAGCCCAGGTTGGCGTCCAGGCCTTCGATGGGCTTGGTCTTGTAGGTCAGGCCCACCTTGTCTTCCACGCTCTTGACCGCAACCACGCAATTGGTGCCGACGGGAAAGCCGGCGCCCACGGCGTAGTTGTTGCACCAGCGATGCTTGTCCTCGCGCTCGTAGGCCCAGCGCAGGCGCTGGTCACGCGTCAGGCGGTAGTCGCCCGCGAGTTCGAGCTGCGCGGTGCGAAAGCTCAGCGGCGTGTTCGGGTAGTTGGCGATGTTGCCGCCGCTGATGGCGGCGAAGTTGTAGATGTTGGACTCGGTGCGGTTGTCGCGCTCGTCCCATTTCACGCCGGCCGAGAGCACCAGGTCGCGGGTGGTCTGGTTGGTCAGCTTCGCATCGGCGTGGGTCGTGATCACCACGCCATTGAGCGACGTGCGCGGGGATGGCGTCACCATCATGCCCGGGTCGAAGGCAAAGGTTTCGTTCTGCGTGTTGCGCCCGTAGGACAGGCCGCCGGCCAGCTTGGTGGCCGGAGAGAACGCATATCCGCCGGTCAGGTTCAGCTGGTGGAAGCTGTTGCTCGGCGGCGTGCTCATGGTCTGCAGGGTATTGGCGCCGGCAAAGGTCTGGAAGTTCACGCGGTCGGTTTGCTCACGAAAGAGCGAGCCGAAATACGAGGCCGTCGCATGGCCCTTGTCGCCCGTCCAGTTCAACGCCATGTTGAAGTTGTCGGTCTTGTAGTTGGTCGGATTGGGCAGGATGGCGACGAATTCGCCGGTGGCCCCGCCGATGCCGGCCATCCCGTAACCCATCAGCTTGGCGCCGGTCTGGTCAAGGTGGTTGAAGTCGAAACTCACGCCCCACTGCGCATTCAGCCGCAGGCCGCCGTTGAGCGACGTGTTCTTGCGGGTGGTGCCGATGTCCAGGGTGTGGAAGGCGCCGAGCTGGGCGGCGGTCAAGGCCTGCGTGTTGTTGGCGAGCCCGAACCCGGTGGGCAGCACGAAGCGGCTGTCGCCCGCGTTGCCCAGATAAGGCGTCTGGTAGGTGTCGGTGATGTTGTGGCGCAATTGGTCGAACCCAAAGCCCAGGTTCCACTCGCCCTGATTGGCCAGGGTCGCGCCGAAGGTGCGTGACGTCAGGCCCAGGTCGCTGCCGAAGATCGACCAGCGGCCGGTGCCGCCGCCGTCCTTGTAGGCGTCGCCGCCGCGCACCCCGAAGTTTCCGAGGAAGTAAGGTCCCGACTTGTTCAGGCCGGTGTACTCGCCGAACTTGGCCGAGCTGCCGGACACTTGCGTGACGCCCGCCTCGACGAAGTTTTGCGGTGTCTTCAGGGCTGCGACCTCCGCGTCATCGGCGCGCGCCGACATGGTCGCCAGTGCGCCGGCCATGGCGATCGCCAGGGTACTCAGCCGCACGGTGTTGTTATGGGTGTTCATAAATGTTCTCCGTATTCGAAGCCTCAACGTTGCAGATAGCCGCCCGCGGGGCTGTTGCTGCCGTGGACCTGGCTGTGGCAGTTGGTGCAGCCGCGGCCGACGATGTTGCGGTTGGGGAACTGCGCGGCGCCGGCCGGATTGGTGCGTGACAGCCCGCCCTGGAAGCCCGCGGCGTTCGGGCCGACCGGCGTGGAACTGGCGTGGGTTCCGTCATGGCATTCCTGGCACAGGAACGGCGGACGGGACTTCAGCAAGGGTGCGATCGTCGAGCCGTGCGGCGTGTGGCAGTTGGTGCAGTCCTCCACCACCGGCTGGTGCTCGAACAGGAAGGGGCCGCGTTTTTCCGCGTGGCAGGTGTAGCAGGTCTCGGTGACCGTGTTCTTCTTCAGCAGCTTGGGGCCGGCCGAGCTGTGCGGGTTGTGGCAGTCCGAGCACACCACCTTGCCGGCATCGATCGGGTGCGTGGAGATCTTGTGGCTGTCGGCGCGCTGTTCCTTGTGGCAGGTGAAGCAGACTTCGGTCTGGGTCTTCTTGGCCAGCACCTTGTCCGCCGGGCGGTGGACTTCATGGCAGTTGTTGCAGGTGACGCCGTTGGCCTGGTGCGTGCCGCCGTCCCAATGATTGCGCATGCCGCCCTTGTGGCAGGTCAGGCACTGGGTGGCGCGCTCCTTGTCATCGGACACCGGGTACACACCTTTCTTGAACACGGTGTCGGGGGCGGGGCGCACCTTGGCGTTCGTGTCGCCCTTCAGGTGCTTCTCGCTTTCGCCGTGGCAGGACTGGCAGGTGGGTGTGCGGGCGTCGCCGCGCACGCCGTGCTTGGTCTGGTAGATCGACAGGATCGGCGCGGTCTCGCTCTCGTCGTGGCAGCGCGTGCACAGCGCGTCCTTCTTCAGCGCGCCCTCGGCCTGGGCCGCCTTGGCGGCGTTGCTCGTGCCCAGGTCGGGCAGCGCAATGCCGGCCGCCCAGAGCGCGGGCGCCGCGGTGATGCCCAGCGCGAAGGCGCAGGCCATGAGGAGTGTTCGGATGGATTTCATGTTTTTTCCGTCGCGCTGCTTCAGGTGTTGGTCGATGCGAATGTCAGTGGGAGAGAATCCGTTTGCGCCATGGGTGAATACTGGACGCGGGCGCCGTTTCGCGATATCGGAGTGCGCTCAAACGCGACATCGGAATACTCCTATTCAAGGAGCGGTCTTTGCGAACGGCGCGCCATGAAAAAACCCGCTGGGGGTACCAGCGGGTTTTGACGGGGCCAGGGGACAAGCCCGAAGTCACTGACTGAGGATCCACTGCACCAGGTTCTTGATCTGGGCCTCGTCCTTGGGCGGATTGGTCTTGACGATCTTGTGTTCCTCCTCGTGGCCGTCCGGGAACTTCGCCTTCTCGCCGCTGGTGATGTGCTCGATGAGGCGGGCTTCCGCCGTGGCCTTGCCCTTGTATTTTTCGGCCACCTTCTTGTAGGCCGGGCCGTCCTTGTCCTTGTCGATGGCGTGGCACTTCAGGCAGTTGTTCTGCCGCGCCAGTGCCAATGCGGCATCTGCGTCCACCGCGTACGCGGCGGGGGCCAGCAAGCCGCATGCGGCTGCGGCGAGCGCCGTGACGATGAAGGATGTGGTGCGCTTGTTCATATGTTTCACCTTTCGTTTGTTCAGGCCGGCACGATGTGGGGCCGCGATGGGTTCATAGTGGACCGAAGTGCGGCCCCTGCACATCGGAGCTTGCTCAAAATACCCATCGGACTATTCCTATTGCCGCTCGCCGCGGGCGGCTATTCGCGCGAGGGATCGAGCAAGTGGTGTTCGATCGCGTAGCGCACCAGGTCCACCTGGTTGGCCAGGTTCATCTTGGCCAGGATGTGCGACTTGTGCGTACTCACCGTCTTGATGCTCAGGGACAGTTCGTCGGCGATCTCGGTCAGCGATACCCCGCGCACGATCCGGCTGAACACGCCATACTCGCGGTCGCTGAGGAGGGTGTGGGGCAGCCCGTCGGACTGGCGCGACGCGTCCATCGCGAGCAGCTGCGCCACCTTGGAACTCACGAAAGCGCCGCCGGCCGCCACCGTGCGCATCGCCGGCAGGAGCAGGTCGCTGTCGCCCTCCTTGGACAGATAGCCCGATGCGCCGGCGCGGATCGCCCGCACCGCATACTGCTCCTCCGGGTGCATGCTGAACACCAGGATCGGCAGCCTGGCGCGCTCCGCCTTCATCAGCTTGATCAACTCGAGTCCGCTGCGCCCCGGCATCGACATGTCCAGCACCACCAGGCCCCAACCGCGCTCGCGCACCTTTTCCAGCGCCGCGTTGCCGTTGCAGGCTTCGCCGGCCACCAGCATGTCGGCCGTGTCGGCGAGGATCTTCTTCAATCCATCGCGGATGATCGCGTGGTCGTCGGCGACCAGCACTTCGATCGTCATACGGCTTCGGCCGCGGCCGCCGCGTCCATGGGCAGGGCCACGGTGATGATCGCGCCTTCGCCGGGCGTGCTGATGATGGTCAGTTGCCCGCCCAAGGCAGTGGCGCGTTCCCGCATGCTCACCAAACCGATGCCGCTGCCCTGCCGCGCGGCTTCATCAATGCCGGTGCCGTTGTCGCGCACCGTGAGCACCAGGGTCTCGCCCTCGGCGGTGAGGCTGACTTCCACCTTCGAAGCGCCCGCGTGCCGCGCGATGTTGGTCAGGGACTCCTGCACGATGCGGTAAAGCGCCGTGGCCACCCCCTTGTCCTCGACCCGGTCCGCCGCCTGGAGGTCGACGACGACCTCCAGGCCGCTGCGCTTGCCGAACTCGCCGGCCTGCCACGTCACGGCCTCGCCGAAACCCAGGTCGTCCAGGATCGGCGGGCGCAGCTCGGTGGCGATGCGGCGCACCGAGGCGATGGCGGCGTCGAGCAGATGCCGCATCGCGTCGATTTCCGCGGCCGTCGGCTGCCGGCCTTCCTTGACACGGCCGCCCATCCAGGACAGCTCCAGCTTCAGCCCGGTGAGCTGCTGCCCCAGGTCATCGTGCAATTCCATCGCGATGCGCGAGCGCTCCTGCTCGCGCACGTTCTGCAGCGACGCCGACAGGCTGCGCAGCTGGCGGTTCATCTCGCGCAGTTCGGCCTCGGCGCGGCGCCGCTGCGTGACGTCGCGCAGCACCGCGGTGAGTTGCGGCTTGCCGTCGATCAGCGTCTGCGATATGGTGGACTCGATCGGGAATTCGGTGCCGTCCGAACGCAGGCCCATGATCTCGAGGTTCGGCGACATGGCGCGCGACGCGCCTGCCGAACGGGCAAAGCCTTCAAGGTGCGCGTGGTGCCCCTTTCGCGCCCGATGCGGAAGCAGTTGCTCCAGCGGCGTGCCGAACACCTGTTCGGCATCGACGCCGAACATGCGTTCGGCCGCCGGATTGAACAGGATGATGTTCTGCGATCGGTCGACCGCGACGATCGCGTCCATGAGCGAATCGATGGTCCGGTGATAGCGGTCGTGGGCGTCGCGCAAGGCGCGCGCGAGTTTCGCCTCGCGGGTGAGCTCGCGCACGAGCATCAGGGCCGCGATGAAGATGAAGGCGCAGACCAGCACAGCGCCGCTCAGGATGGGAATCGAGGTTTCCCGCCAGGTGGCGAGCGCGGGCTCCTCCTCATTGGTCACGCTCACCAGCAAGGGGAAGCGCCCCGCCCGCGCCAGGGCGAAGACCTCGCGGCCGCCGTCCCCACGCAGGTGCGTGACGATGCGCACGTCACTGTCGACGGAGGCGAGTTGCGCGCGGCTGAGCTCGGGCGGGCGATCGCCGATCATGTTCTCTCGATGCGGCACGCTGGCGATGAGCGTGCCATCGTCCAGGTACAAGGCGATGGGACGCGAATACGACAGCTTCATCCAGCTGTAGAACTGGTCGAAGCGCGGGATGTTCATCACCGCCACCGCGACGCCGCGAAAGCGCCCGTCGGGGCCGGTGAACGGACGCGCCAGATCCAGCGTCCAGGTGCCTTCGGCGCGATTGGCGACCGGATGCCCGATGAAGAGGCCATCGGCGTTGCCGCCGGCAAAGCCCTTGAAGTACTCGCTGTTGGCCACCGAGTACGGCAAGGCCACACCGGCCTGGGTCGAATTCACCACCAGGCCCTGCGCATCCACCAGCATCATCGAAGTGAGCTGCCGCATCCCGAAGATGCGCGCGCTCAGGAGCAGATGCACTTCGGTGCTGTCCAGCGGCAGCTTGCTCGCGTACGCGGTCTGCATGCGCTCCTGCACACCGCGCAGGACCAGATCCGCCGTGTCGAACGTGCGCTCGGTCTGTTCGCGGAACATGTGCGCAAGGCTCACCGTCTGGACGCGTGCATTTTCCAGCTCCCGCTCGCGCAGGTCCCACAGCAGGAACACGACGGAGAGCGAGATCAGCACGATGGTCACCGCGGCGAGCAGGGTGACGGCGCGGCTGGGTGGAATTTGCGTGGGCATGCTTTTGCGTTGCCCTCGCTTGCTGCGGCCGGTGTGGACTTTGTGTCGCGGGGGTGATCGAATTGGCGCACTTTCAGGCGCCCGCCGGCTTGACAAATGTCAACGCCCACTCGAGGACAGCCGAGCACACTGGCCGCGGACAGGCGCAATTCGGATGCCTGTCAAAGGACCGGAAAGATGACGCCTCCCTCGATTGCCGCCCGCGCGCCGCTTCCCTGCCTTGTGCGGACCCCGCCATCTGCAGCGACGGTTCCACGCTACCTGCTCAAGGTGTACTGGTGGGCCTACGTACATCCGGCTGCGGTGCGGCTGTTCGAACGCGAATGGCTGGTGAACCTGATCCTGTTCGGCAACTATGGCCGCCTGCGCGATGCGGCGCTGGCGGAATTGGGCGAAAGCGTAAGCGGCCGCACGCTGCAACTGGCCTGTGTGTATGGCAGCCTGACCCCGCATCTGCGCCGCAGGCTTGCGCCGGACGCGCACCTCGATGTCGTCGATATCCTGCCCGTCCAGCTGAAGAACCTCGCGGCCAAGATGCCCGCGGACCGCCGGGTGAACCTGGTGCAAAACGACTCCTCCTGCCTGGCCTGTGCCGACGCCAGTTACGACCAGGTGCTGCTGTTCTTCCTGTTGCACGAGCAACCCGATGCTGTCCGGCGCAAGACGCTGGCGGAGGCGCTGCGCGTCGTGAAGCCCGGCGGCAAGATCGTGATCGTGGACTATCACCGGCCAGCGAAGTGGCATCCCTTGCGGCCATTGCTTACCCTGGTGTTCAAGTACCTCGAGCCGTACGCCAAGGACCTGTGGATGCGTGAATTGCGGGAGTTCCTGCCTCCCGGCGCCCAATTCAAGTCGGTCCAACAGCAGACCTACTTCGCAGGCCTGTACCAGAAGCTGGTGCTCATCCGCTGAACGGCATGGCTTTTTCTGGCAACATGGCCGCTCCTTCGGAGGACCCCATGAACATGCCTTCAGTCATGTACCGCGCCGCGCGTCTCGCTGCCCTCTCAATCGCCGCCGCACTTGTTGCATGTGCCTCGCCCTCACCACCGGCCGGCCCGGCGGCGCTGTCATCCCAGCAGATCGCACAGATCGTCGCCAGCGCGGACCGCACTGCGGCCGATCGCAACAACGATGCGCGCCGCAAACCCGAAGCAATCCTGGCCTTCATCGGTCCGCGTCCCGGCATGACCGCGCTGGATGTGAGCGCGGGCGGCGGCTACACCAC
>JAQGMT010000266.1 GCA_028292185.1 Ramlibacter sp.
GCGAGTTCGCCGACGGGCCAGGAAATCGAAGCAACGCAGGGCAGTCGAGCGCAGCGGAGACCGCCTCGAGGGATGCGCGGCAGTCTGCCCGGCCCCGGCTTTGCCGCGAGGTCTCTCAGACTTCCCCCGCCGCGGCTTTGCCGCGACGTGAGAGCTTCAAGAGCGCGCGTGCGTGCGACGAGACTTCAAACTGCCTTGCGAGGTCGCCTCAGTCCGTCGTGGTTTTACGCAGGCGGATGTGCAATTCGCGCAGCTGCTTTTCATCGACCGGGCCGGGCGCCTGCGTTGATTCGATTTCATGGCCGCGCGCTTTAGCGCGCTTTAGCGCGCTTCGTGCTCTGACTCGTCGGCGCTGTCTGAGCGGAGCGCCCTTCGGGGCGCGCAGCGAGTTCGCCGACGGGCCATGAAATCGAAGCAACGCAGGGAAGTCGAGCGCAGCGGAGACCGCCTCGAGGGATGCGCGGCAGTCTGCCCGGCCCCGGCTTTGCCGCGAGGTCTCAACCTGCCCGGTCCCGGCCCGGCCCCGGCTTTGCCTCGAGCTTAGACGAGCGATCACTCCATGAACTGCAGCGCCGCCAGCCGTGCATACACCCCGCCTGCAGCCATCAGCGACGCGTGCGTGCCTTGCTCCACGATGCGGCCATGATCGAGCACGATGATGCGATCGGCTTGCTGCACGGTGGCCAGGCGGTGGGCCACCACGAGTGTCGTGCGGTCACGCATCGCCGACTCCAGCGCTGCCTGCACCATGCGCTCGCTCTCGGCGTCCAGCGCGCTGGTGGCCTCGTCGAGCAGAAGCAATGGCGGGTTTTTCAGGATCGCGCGGGCGATCGCGATGCGTTGGCGCTGCCCGCCCGACAGGCGTACGCCGCGCTCACCGAGGAAGGTGTCGTAACCTTGCGGCAGGGCCGTGATGAAGTCGTGCGCGAACGCCGCAGTCGCCGCGGCGACGACTTCCGCGTCGCTTGCATCCGGCCGTCCGTAGCGAATGTTGTCCAGCGCGCTGCTTGAGAAGATCACCGCGTCTTGCGGCACGATGCCGATGCGCCCGCGCAAGTCGTGCAGCGAGACCGCGCGCGTGGAGACGCCGTCCAGCAGGATCCGGCCCTGCGCGCTATCGTAGAAGCGCAGCAGCAACTGGAACACGGTGCTCTTGCCGGCGCCGCTGGGCCCGACCAAGGCCACTGTCTCGCCGCGGTGCACGGACAAGGTGAAATCCTTCAAGGCCGGCAACGCCGGGCGCGAGGGGTAGTTGAAGGTGACGCCCTCGAACGCGACCGCGCTGCCACCGTGCGCAGCGGGAAGCGGTACGGGCAGCGCGGGCGAACTCACCGGCGAGCGGCTGCCCAGCAACTCCATCAAGCGTTCCGTTGCGCCCGCGGCACGCAGCAGATCGCCATACACCTCGCCCAGCACGGCCACTGCGCCCGCGAGGATGATCACGTACACCACCGTCTCGCCCAGGTGGCCGGCGCTCATGGTGCCGGCGAGCACGGCCTGCGTGCCGCGGTACAAGCCCCAGAGCAGCAGGGCGGCGTTCGCAATGATGATGAAGGCGACCAGTACGGCGCGAGCGCGAGTGCGGCGGATGCCGGTGTTGAAGGCGTTTTCGGTCGCGTCGTCGAAGCGCGCGGCTTCACGCGACTCGGCGGCGTAGCTCTGCACGACAGGAATCGCATTGAGCACTTCGGCGGCGATCGCGCTGGAGTCGGCGATGCGGTCCTGGCTGGCGCGCGACAGCCGCCGCACGCGACGGCCGAACCACATCGTGGGCAGCACGACCAGCAGGATGATGAGCAAGACCAGCGCCATCACATACGGGTTGTTCCAGACCAGCATCGCCAGGGCGCCCAGGCCCATCACCGTGTTGCGCAAACCGAGGCTCAGTTGCGAGCCGACCACGGTCTGCACCAACGTGGTGTCGGTGGTCAACCGTGACAGAACTTCGCCGGTCTGCGTCGTCTCAAAGAACTCGGGGCTTTGCTCCAGCACGTGCGCGTACACGGCGTTGCGCAGGTCGGCCGTGATTCGCTCGCCCAGCCAGCTGACCATGTAGAAGCGCGCCGCGGAAAACATGCCCAAGGCCACGGCGACGCCGAACAGTTCCAGGAAGTGTTCGCGCAGCGCGAGGAGCTGTTGGCCCTTGTCACTGGAGGACAGGCCGCCGTCGATCAGTCCGCGCAGCGCCACTGGAAACACCAGCGTCGCGACGGCGGCCATGATCAGAAACACGCCTGCCAGCGCGATGCGTTTCCAGTAGGGGCGCACGAAGGGCAGCAGGCCCGACAGCGAGCGCGGGGATGCCTTCGCAGCGGGGCCGGAAATGGAAGAGGCTGAAAGCGAAGAGGCCATGCCGCAGTGTACTGAACCATTGACCGCACAAACACAGACTTGACATTATTTGTCTAGACAGCTAATATCGTTTCATGCCCGCCAAATCCGCCAAGCCTCGAGCGCCCGCCAAGCATCGAGCCTCGCCGACGCCGCGCGCTGCTCGTCGGGCGCCGCCTCGCGCCGCTCGTCCGCTGCCGCCTCCGGTGTTTTATCGCCCCGAGGACTACGATCCCGAGCAGAGCGTCGCCTTCTTGATGAGGCGCATCCTCGCATCCGCCTCCATGGAAGTGGAGCGCGAACTCGAGCCCAGCGGATTGACGAATGCGCAATGGGTGCCCTTGCTCAAGCTCTCCATGGGGTCGGCATCCACCGTGGCCGAACTCGCGCGCGGTTGCCAGCTCGATACCGGCGGCATGACTCGCTTGCTGGACCGGCTGGAGACCAAGGGCCTGGTGCGCCGCGTGCGCTCCAGCGAAGACCGGCGCGTCGTCAACCTCGAACTCACCGAGGAAGGCCGCGCGGCCGCAAAGACCATTCCGGCCGTGCTGTGCGGCGTGCAGAACGCGCACATGCGAGGTTTCACGGTGCAGGAATGGCAGACGCTCAAGACGCTGCTGCGTCGCATCCTGGACAACGCGCTGGAGATCCAGGCGGCCAAGGACCCAAAAACCAGGGACGAAAAACAATGATCATTTCAATGCGCGGCCGTTGGGCGGCATCGGCTTGCGCCGTCGCCGCGGGGCTGGCCTTGGCCGGATGCGCCGACATGTCGGGCATCGACCCGCAATCCAAACTCACGAGCGGCGAAGCGCTTGGCCTGAACGCCAATGCGGCACCGTCCACTCCTTTGCCCGATCAATGGTGGCGCGACTTCGGCGACGCCCAGCTCGATCAGCTGATCACGCAGGCGCTGCAGGACAACCCCAGCCTCAAACTGGCGCGGGCCCGGCTCGAACGCGCGCAGTCGGTGACCGAAGTCGCCCGGTCCGCGTCGCGGCCGCAGTTGAATGGCTCGCTCGACATCAGCCGGCAGCGTTACAGCGAGAACGGCATCTTTCCGCCACCGCTGGGCGGCGCGACGCTGACCAACAGCACCTTGCAGCTGTCCGGCAGCTGGGAGCTGGATTTCTTCGGCAAGAACCGGGCCGCGCTCGAGGCAGCGCTGAACACGGCGCAAGCGGCGCAAGCGGACACGCAGGCCGCGCGTGTGCTGTTGGCCAGCAATGTGGCGCGGGCTTATTTTCAATTGGCGCGCATCAACGACCAGTTGATCGTCGCGAGGCGTGTGCTGGCCGACCGCGAGCAATCGCTGCGCCTGGTGCAGGATCGCGTGCGCGCCGGACTGGACACCCAGCTCGAACTGCGCCAGGGAGAGAGCGGTCTGCCTGAAACCCGCCAGCAGATCGAGGCTTTGCAGGAGCAGGCGACGCTGACGCAGAACGCGCTGGCGGCGCTCACCGGGCAAGGCAATCGCGGTGTCGTGAACGGTGTCCCGACGCTCGCCTCGGCCAAACCGCTCGTCATGCCCGCCGAGTTGCCGGCCGACTTGCTGGGCCAGCGCGCCGATATCGTGGCCGCCCGTTGGCGCGTCGAGGCCGCGGCGCATGACGTGAAGAACGCGAAGTCGCAGTTCTATCCCAACATCAACCTCACGGCGTTCGCCGGCTTGTCCAGCATCGGCCTGGGCCAGTTGCTGAACGTGGGCAGCCGGCAATGGGGCGTGGGCCCCGCCATCACCCTGCCGATTTTTGATGCGGGCCGGTTGCGGGGCAACCTGCGTGGGAAGACGGCCGACCTGGATGCGGCCATCGAGAGCTACAACGCCGCGGTGCTGGAAGGCATTCACGACGTGGCCGACCAGATCGCTTCCAGCCAGTCCATCGTGCGGCAGCAGGCCGAGCAGCGCGACGCGCAGGCCGCCGCCGAAGGCGCCTACCAGATCGCGGTGCAGCGTTACCGCGCCGGCCTCGGTACCTACCTCAACGTGCTCAGCGCCGAGGCGAACGTGCTGAACCAGCGCAGGCTGGGCGTCGATCTCGCGGCGCGCGCGCTCGATACGCAAGTTGCGCTGATGCGCGCCCTGGGCGGCGGCATGCGCAGCAATGCCACCGGTATCGCCGCGTCCGCGACCGCGGCCACCACCACCGCAGTGCCGGCGGTGGCCTCCCGAACATTGGAGTAAAGAACATGAGTGACGAGAACGTGAACAGCGGCCAAACCGAATCCGCCAAGTCCGGCCCGGTGGTGGGCAATCCGCGGCGCAAGAAGGCGCTGCTGATGGTCGGCTCCGTGGTGGTGATCGCCGGCTTGGGCTGGGGCGCTTACGAATGGCTGGTGGCGAGCCACTACGAGTCCACCGACAACGCCTACGTGCAAGGCAACGTGGTGCAGATCACGCCGCAGATCAGCGGAACGGTTTCCGCCATCTATGCGGACGACACCGACTACGTCAAGGCGGGACAGCCGCTGGTCCAGCTCGACCCGGCCGATGTGAAGGTGGGCCTGGAGCAGGCCGAAGCCAATCTCGCGCAGACCGTGCGTCAAGTGCGCACGCTGTACGCCAACAACGGTTCGCTGTCGGCGCAAATCAACTTGCGCGACGCCGACGTGGTCAAGGCGCGGGCCGAGGTGGAACGCGCGGCCGATGACCTGAATCGCCGCCAGTCGCTGGTGGGCAATGGAGCGGTGTCCAAGGAAGAACTCAATCACGCCGCGACGCAGTTGGCCAACGCCAAGAGTGCACTGGCGGCGGCGCAGGCGGCCGTCACTTCGGCGCGCGAGCAGCTGACCAGCAACCAGACCATGACCGAAGGCACCAGCGTCGAACAGCACCCGAGCGTGCAAGCCGCGGCGGCCAAGGTGCGCGAGGCCTGGCTCGCCAGCCAGCGCGCGGCGCTCACCGCGCCCGTCGATGGCTATGTCGCCAAGCGCACCGTGCAACTGGGCCAGCGGGTCGCCGCGGGCGCACCGCTGATGTCGATCATCCCGCTCAAGCAGGTCTGGGTCGAAGCCAATTTCAAGGAAGGGCAGTTGCGCAAGATCCGCCTTGGCCAGCCGGTCAAGCTCACCGCCGACGTGTACGGCGGCAAGGTGGAATACCGCGGCACCGTGGAGGGCTTGGGCGCCGGTACCGGTTCGGCCTTCGCCTTGCTGCCGGCGCAGAACGCGACGGGCAACTGGATCAAGGTGGTGCAGCGCGTGCCGGTGCGCGTCGCGCTCGACCCTCAGCAAGTCGCGGCCAATCCGCTGCGCGTGGGCTTGTCGATGGACGCCGAGGTGGACGTCAGCAACCTGGGCGGCAAGACCTTGGCCGATGCGCGGCGTTCCACGCCGGTGGCCC
>JAQGMT010000298.1 GCA_028292185.1 Ramlibacter sp.
CCTTGGCCTGATGGGCGTCCTTGCGATGGCCGGATTGGGCTGCAACGACGCAAATGCGCAACAGATTTACCGCCTGGTCGGTCCCGACGGCCGTGTTACTTTTTCCGACAAGGCGCCGCTGGATGCGAATACCAAGGCAACGCTCGCACGCGGCGGCGCGCCTGGGGGCGGATCGAGCCTGGAGAGCTTGCCCTTCGAACTGCGCCAGGTTGCCAGCCGCTTCCCGGTGACCATCTACACGGGCCCGGGCTGCGGGCCTTGCGGGGCCGGCCGCGCACTCTTGTCCAGCCGCGGTGTGCCCTTCGCCGAAAAGACCGTCACCAGCAACGACGACATCGAGGCCCTGAAGCGCTTGAGCAATGGCGCCGCTTCGCTGCCGTTCCTGACGATTGGCGGACAGCAGCTGCGCGGTTTCTCCGAGGTCGAATGGGTGCAGTTCCTGGATGCCGCCGGGTACCCGAAGAACTCGCTGCTGCCGGCCAGCTACACACCCTCTCCGGCCAGCCCGCTGGTGGCGGTGCAGGAACCCGTGCGCGCCCCGCAAGCTGCGCCGGCCGAGACCGCCCGCGCAGCGCAGCCTGACTCGATTCCCCTGCAAGCACCCGGGGACAATCCGAGCGGCATCCGCTTCTAGCCTCAGTACGCCAGCGTCTTCACCCCGCTGGCCGTGCCCAGCAGGCACACCGCCGCCTTCTGATGGGCGAACACGCCCACGGTGACGACGCCGGGCCACTGGTTCACCTCGCTCTCGAAAGCCAGGGGGTCGGTGTTGCGCAGGCCGGTAACGTCGAGGATCTGCTGGCCGTTGTCGGTTAAAACGGCGCGGCCGTCTTTCAAGCGCACTCGCGCCGTGCCGCCCATCGCGGCGAACTGGCGCGCCAGCCGCTGCGTCGCCATCGCAATCACTTCGACCGGCACGGGGAAACGGCCCAGCACGTCGACGAGTTTCGATTCATCGGCGATGCAGACGAAGCGGCGCGATTGCGCGGCGACGATCTTTTCGCGTGTCAGCGCCGCGCCGCCGCCCTTGATCATGAAGCCGCTGCCGTCGATCTCGTCGGCGCCATCGATGTAGACCGCCAGTTCGCCGACCTCGTTCGCGTCGAAGACCTTGATGCCCAGGGCTTGCAGGCGCTCGGTCGATGCGTTGGAGCTGGACACGGCGCCCTGGATGCGGTCCTTCATCGTGGCCAGCGCATCGATGAATTTGTTCACCGTCGAGCCGGTGCCGACACCGACGATTTCGCCGGGCACCACATATTGCAGTGCGGCCTGTCCCACCAGCGCTTTGAGTTCATCCTGGGTCACGCGACAATCCTTGGCAAAGAATCCGAATTCCGAATTATCCATGTCGCTGCTGCCCTACTCGCTTGCCCGCCCGTTCCTGTTCGGCCTCGATCCGGAGGCCGCCCATGAATTGATGATGCAATCGCTGGCGCGGGCGCAGCGCACGCCGCTGGAATGGGCGTACTGCAACCCGATGGTGCACGACACCCTCGAGCTGGCCGGGCTCACATTTCCCAATCGCGTCGGCCTGGCGGCCGGCCTGGACAAGAACGCCCGCTGCATCGATGGCCTCGGCGCGCTGGGATTCGGCTTCGTGGAGGTCGGCACCGTCACCCCCAAGGCCCAGCCCGGCAACCCCAAGCCGCGCATGTTCCGCCTGCCGCAGGCCGACGCATTGATCAACCGGCTGGGCTTCAACAACGACGGCCTGGAGGCTTTCATCGCCAACGTGAAGCGGTCTTCGTTTCGCGGCAAGGGGCGCATCCTCGGCTTGAACATCGGCAAGAACGCCGCCACGCCGATCGAACGCGCCGCCGACGATTACCTCATTGGCCTGGAAGGCGTGTATCCCCATGCCGACTATGTCACCGTGAACATCTCCAGCCCGAACACCAGCAACCTGCGCTCGCTGCAAGGCGACGAGGCGCTCGATGGACTGCTGGGCGCGCTGGATGCCAGGCGTGACGCGCTTGCCCGCGAACACGGCCGCCGCGTGCCGATCTTCGTGAAGATCGCGCCCGACCTGGACCCAGCGCAAGTCGAAGCGGTCGCGGCCGCGCTGACCCGTCACCACATGGACGGCGTCGTGGCGACCAATACGACGATCAGCCGTGAAGCCGTGAAAGGCTTGCCGCACGCGCAGGAAGCGGGCGGCTTGAGCGGCTCACCGGTCTTGCAGGCAAGCAATCGCGTGATCAGGCAGTTGCGCGGCGCGCTCGGGAGAAACTTCCCGATCATCGGCGTGGGCGGCGTGATGAGCGCGCACGACGCGCTCTCGAAGATCGAAGCCGGCGCGGACGTGGTGCAGCTCTATACCGGCTTGATCTACCGCGGCCCGGACTTGGTGAGCGAAGCCGCTCGCGCGATCAAGGCGCTGCGCTCGCCCCTGGGCGCTCAGAAGGCGTAGGTGCCCACCAGCTTGGCCACGTAGCTGCGCCCGACTGCGGGCTCGTAGAAGCGGCCGTTGCCTTCGTTGACGATGACCGAACCGGCGTAGCGTCGGTCCAGCAGATTGTCCACGCGCAGTGTCGCCGAGAGCGTCCAGCCCGCCAGGTCGAAAACGTAGCCCGCGTAGGCGCCGACGGTCGTGAACGCCGGGGCCGCTTCGCTGTTGAGGTCGTTCACGTAAACGCGGCTGGAATAGCGCACCTCCGCGCCGCCGCGCCATCCGCGCGGTGGCTGCCAGCCGATTTCCGCGGCCGACACCGAGCGGGGGATGCCCGGGATGCGGCTGCCCGCCGGAATGAACACCGTGGGGACGACGCAAGGCGTGGCGGTGCAAGTGGCGAAGGCGTCGCGGTAGCGCGCATCCAGCCAGGTCTGTGCCAGCTGGATCTGCCACGCCCGGGCGAACGTCGCGGCCCACGCCAATTCGATGCCGCGCCTGCGCGTCGCACCCGCGTTGGTGAAGGTGCTGCGTCCGCCCACGTTGGTCTGGGTAACGATCTCATTTTGCGTCGACGTCTGGAACAAGGCGGCATTCCACTCGGTGCGCCAGGCACCGACTTCCACCGGCGAACGTCCCTTGATTCCCAGTTCCAGGTTGTCACTGCGCGAAGGCCGCAGCGCGAAGTTCAGGCCCGCGCTGCCGTCCGGACGATACGCAAGCTCGTTGAAGGTGGGGGTCTCGAAGCCACGGCCCACGGCGCCGTAGACGTGGACCTGCGGCGTCACCTCGAACATCAATCCCGCCACCGGCAGCGTGGCGCTGTAGCTCACGCTGCCTCTGTCGTCGCCGTTGGCGCCCACGATGAAGCGATCGGCCGAGGAAAAGCGCACCGTGCTGCGACGCACCCCGCCGGTGAGGCTCCAGCGCGGAGCGAACTTCCACACGGCCTGCAGATAGGGATCGAGGTTCGAGACCCGGTTGTCTTCGTCTCGCCGCAGCGCGCCTTGCACGCCAAGCGCGGAGCCGATGAAGTTCTGCCAGCCGAGGCGGTGCTCCAGCAGCCGGTCGTACGACAAGCCGGCGACCACCTCCAGCGGCGCCTGCGCCAGCGTGGTTTGCGAAATCCAGCGCAAGTCGGTGCCGGCATACTGGCGACCCAATCCGATCACGCCACCCGGGTGCAGGACGTTCGCCTGTGCGGCCACCGGAATCGCCTGGAACTGTGTGGTGTCGCGCTGGCCGCCATAGACCATCAGCCGCAAGCGATTCGCGCCATCGACGCGGTAATCGTGCACCAGGCCGAGCTGGTTTTGCCGCACCGTCTTGCGCGTGTCGAACTGCGTCGCCGTGGCATCCACGGTGCGCGGCGCTGTCTGGAATTGGCTGCGAGTGAGGCCCAGCGGATCGTCGGCGCGAATGTCCACGGAGTTGGCGACCAGCATCCAGTCGCTGCCCTCACTGCGCTTGAGGTCGAAGCGCGCGTTCACCAAATCGCGCGATGCGGCACTGTGGTCGCGCCAGCCGTCGGTGGAAAAGCGGTTCGCCGACACCACGTAGCCGAGCGAAGGCGTCGAGCCGCTCAATCGCAGTCCCGGACGCAGCAATCCATTGCTGCCGGCGGCGACGCTGACGTCCACGGTGGGCGGGCCTTCTCCCGGTTCGGTGAAGACCTGCAGCACGCCGCCGGAAGAATTTCCGTAGAGCACCGAGAAGGGCCCGCGCAGCACCTCGATGCGTCCCGCCGATGCGAGGTCGATGTGCGACAGCTGCCCCTGGCCGTCGGGCATGGTGGCCGGGATGCCATCCACATAGAGCCGCACACCGCGCACACCGAAGGTCGAGCGGGCGCCGAAGCCGCGGATGGACAACTGCAGGTCTTGCGCGTAGTTCTGCCGGTCGCGCGCGATCACGCCGGGCACCAGGCCCAGGCTCTCCGACAAATTGATCTCGGGCCGTCCGGCGCCGTGAACGCGCGCGCCGTCGATCACGTCCACCGAGGCCGGCACGTCGAACGGCGCCGCTTCGGTGCGCGTCGCGCTCACGGTGACCTGCGGCAGGGTCTGCGCCAAGGCGCCGCCAGTGGCCAACGCCGTCGCACCAGCAGCCAGTACATGCAATTTCATGTCGCCACCTCCAGCATTGCCAAGACGTCTTCGCCGATCGCCATCGAACTGGTCAGACCCGGCGACTCGATGCCAAACAGGTTCACCAGCCCCGGGATCCCGTGCACCTGCGGCCCGTCGATCCGAAAATCGGCGGCCGGTTGCTGCGGGCTGTGGATTTTGGGCCGCACCCCACTGTAGCTGGGTTGCAGCACGCCGTCTGGCAAGGCGGGCCAATAGCGGCGCACCTCGGCATAGAAATGGTCGGCACGGCGCGGATCGACCGTGTAGTCGATCTGTTCGGGCCGGGTGACGTCGAGCCATTCCAGGTCGGGCCCGAACTTGGCTTGCCCGCCGAGGTCGAGCGTGAGGTGCACGCCGAGCCAGGCGTCGGCCGGCGCGGGGTAGATGAGGTGCGTGAACGGCGCCTTGCCGGCCAGCGTGTAGTAGTTGCCTTTGGCGAAGTACTCCTGGGGCACCAGGTTCGCAGGCAAGCCTTCGAAGCGCCGCGCCAGCGCGCACGCGTGCAAGGCAGCGGAATTCACCAGCACCCGCGCGGCCAGTTCACTGCCGTCGGCCATGCGGATGACGTGCGGCTGGCCGCCTCGGCCGAGCACCGCGCCGTCCACCCGCGAGCCGAACGCCACCATGCCGCCGGCACGCTCGAGGTCGCCCTGCAAGGCCAGCATGAAACCGTGGCTGTCCACGATGCCGGTGGTGGGCGACGACAAGGCGCCGACGCAGTGCAGCGCCGGCTCGATCTCCCTGGCCTCGGCGGCGCTGAGCCATTGCACCGGAACGCCGTTGGCACGCGCGCGGTCCTGAAGGTTGCGCAAGGCTGCAACTTCCGCGTCGCTTTGCGCGACGGTGAGCTTGCCGCAATTGCGGTGACTGACGCCATGGCTGGCGCACAGCTCATACAGCAACTGCTTGCCGCGCACGCACAAGCGCGCCTTCTGCGAACCGGGCGCGTAGTACAGCCCGCCGTGAATGACTTCGCTGTTGCGCGAGCTCACACCCTGGCCGATGCCGCTCTGGGCCTCGGCCACGATGGTCTCCAGGCCGCTTTGCGCGAGTGCGCGCCCGACGGCCAGGCCGACCACGCCCGCCCCCACCACAATGGCGTCGACCTGGTCCATCAGAATTTCCAATCGCTGCGCACGTGTACTACCCCTGCTTGTCCAATGGATCGATGGCATCGATCAGCACGAATGCGATGCGGCACATCTTGTCCGAACGATTCACCCAGGCGTGATTGGTCCCTTGCTGGACCAGGAAGTCCCCGGCCTTCATGTGCACCTCCGAGTCGTCCAGCAGCATGTCGATCTCACCTTCGAGCACGATGGCGTAGTCCACGCTCTTGGTGCGATGCATGAAAGCGTGCCTGGCCTGTGCGCCGCCGTGGGCGTGGTGTCCGGCGCCCATGGACTTGAGCAAGGCGTCCTGGTCCATCGCCTCGGCTTCCTTCGTTACCGGCGGGAAATCGACCACGCGAAGAACGGAGCCGTTGAGCGGCGGCGGGACACCGATGGTTCGGTCGGCGCGATCCTGGTGCAAGTCCATGCGCGCCGGCGTTTCGTCCGTCACCCACAACAGGCTGCTGACGAATCCGGCGCCGGGCCGCACTTTCATGTTGGGGGCGATGCCGTCCATCTCGACGATGGCTTTGCCGCTGGCGTCATGCCCGGTGACGATGCGCCGAATCTGGTGTCCTGTGGGTGGCATGGCTTGGTCTCGAATCTGGTTCAGTCGGCGGTGGCGCCGGAAGCCTTGATGGCGGGCGCCCAGCGCTGGTGTTCCTTGCGCACGAAGTCGGCCATTTCAGCGGGCGGCAAGGGGTCGGTCGGTTCCATCGCCGCGCGATTGAGCAAGTCGGCATAGGCCGGTGTGGCCTGCATCCGCCGGATCTCATCCGCGAGCGTCGCGACGATGGGCGCGGGAATGTTGGCGGGTCCGGCAAAGCCGATCCAACCCGACCAATCGTAGCCGGGCACTGTTTCGGCGATCGGCGGCACCGAGGGCAGCAGGACCGTGTGCTTGGCCATCGAAGTGCCGACCGTGAACAGTTTCCCGGCCTGGATGTTCGGGATGGCCAGCGTGCCGTCGAGAAAGGCCATCTGCACCTTGCCGGAGAGCAGATCGACCATCGAGCTGCTGCTGCCTTTGTACGGGACGTGCACGATGTCCAGGCCGAGCTGCTTCTTCAGCAGCTCCATGAAGATGTGATGCGGCGAGCCGCTGCCGGACGACGCGTAGCTGTACTTGCCCGGATTCTTCCTGATCTCCGCAATCCACTCCTTCATGTTCCTGGCGGGGAACGAAGGATGCACGCTGAGAAAGAAGTTGGTGGCGCCCAGCCGTGCGATCGGCGTCAGCTCCTTCAGCGGGTCGATGCCGGGCTTGGAGCTTAGCTGCGGCGCCAGGCTCATCGTCGTCACCGTCGGGATCAGCAAGGTATAGCCGTCGGGCGCCGCCGTGGCCACCAGCTTTGCGCCGAGCAAGGTGCTGGCGCCGGCCCGGTTGTCGATCACCACCGGCTGCTTGAGAGACGCCTGCAGGTTCTCGCCGATGGAGCGGCCCAGGGCATCCACCAGCGAGCCCGCCGGGAACGGCACCACCAGCTTGATGGGGTGCGTGGGATAGGCCCGCGCGGCGTCCTGCGCGAAGCCGACGGTGGCCGACAGCCACAGCAACAGCAGCCCGGCCACCCTGAGGATCGAGAACTTCACATGGTCTCCTGCTTCGATGCGGCTGATCATAGTGAAGAAGGCTTTGCCTGGATGGCCGCATTAACCCGAGGCATTCCCATGCCGGCACCTGTGCCATCATCCACCCCGCAAACAGGGCCAACATGATTCGACAATTCCGATATTTTCTCGCCGCGCTGGTAGGCGCCGGTTTCGTTGTGGCGTGCGCAGGCGCCGCCGCCCAGGCTTATCCCAACAGGCCGGTGCGCCTGGTCGTCGCCTTCCCAGCGGGCGGGGCCACAGATGTGCTGGCCCGCGCGATCAGCCTGTATGCCTCGGACAAGCTGGGGCAGCAGATCGTCGTCGACAACAAGCCCGGCGCGGGCGGCGTCATCGGCTCCGACATCGTGGCGAAGGCCGAGCCCGATGGCTACACGCTCCTGCTGGCCACGGGCAGCACCCATTCCATCGGCCCGGTCATCAACCCACGGCTCCCCTACAACGTTGAGCGCGACTTCACACCCATCATCGACGTCGCCCGCACCACGGCGGTAATGGTGGTGCCCGCCAGCCTGCCGGTGAAGAACCTGGCGGACTTCATCGCGCTGGCGAAGGCCAGCCCGGGCAAACTCAACTTCGGCTCCAGCGGCAACGGCACGGTCAGCCATCTCGCGGGCGAGCTGTTCAAGGCGCAGGCCGGCGTGTACCTGACGCACATCCCCTACCGCGGAACGGGCCTCGTGTTCAACGACATGGTGTCCGGGCAGGTGCACATGCTGATGGACAACTTCATCACGGCGCAGCCGCAGATCAAGGCCGGCCGGCTGCGCGTGCTGGGCGTGACCAGCCTGGAACGGTTGCCGTTCATGCCGGAAGTGCCGACGCTGCACGAACAAGGGCTGAAGAACTTCGAGGTGAGCAACTGGTTCGGCATCTACGCGCCGCACGGCACGCCTGTCGAGCTCATCGAGCGCGTGAACGCCGCCTACAACCTGGCGCTGCGCGACCCGGAACTGCGCAAGCGCCTGTCGACCTTGGGCGCGGTGCCCACGGGGGGCACGCCGCAGCAGATGGCTGCCGTCGTGGCGGCGGATACGCGCAAGTGGCGGCGCCTGATCACCGAGCGAAAGCTCGTGGTCGATTAACGCCCTGCGGCAATCGCCGCGTTCACCTTCGGCATTACCTCTTCGGCCATCAGCTGCATCGAGCGTTTGCCCAACGCGGGGTCGATCCAGTCATGGCAGGCGTACAGCAAGGTGCCGAAGTCGCCCACCTGTTCGCGGAAGGCGAGCAACTGGTCCACCACACTGTTCACCGTTCCGGCGATCACCAGCTTGTTGGTGACGTAATCCGGCGTGATCTCGCTGTCGGGCTGCGCCTGGTCGAGCTTGAACAGGTTGGAGCGTCCGGCGAAGCCGACCAGCTTGCGCACCAGCTGCTTGAAATAGAAGTGGTACGGGCCTTCGGCCGTACGGCCGTAGCGCTGCGCCACCTTGTCGTCGTCCGCCACGAAAATTGACTTCGCAACGCGCCATTCGGCGGGCGTCGCTTGCGCGCCCACCGCGGTGCGCCCTTCCACGTACTTGGGCCAATGCGTCTTCACCCACTCCGGCAGCAGGAAGTTGGCGGAGATGGGCTGCCATCCGCGCTTGGCCATTTCGGTGACGCCTTGGGAGAACGGAGCTACGGCGGTGCCGACGATGCGCGGGTGCGGACGCTGGAACGGCTTCAGGATGGCGCCTTGCCCGATCTCGAGGATGGACGTGTTCTTGGTCGAGACGTTGAAGAACTCGCCCTTCAAATCGTAAGGCGCTTCGCCGGCCCAGATGTCCAGCACCATGTTGATGCTTTCCAGGAACATGGCATTGCGGTTCTTCTGGAACGAGCCGAACACCTCGGCATCCGAGGCCAGCCCGCCCGGGCTGATGCCCATGATGAAGCGGCCCTTCAGGATGTGATCGAGCATCGCCACCTGCGCGGCGACGGCCGCCGGATGCGTGTTCGGCATATTGATCGTGCCGCTGCCCAGCACGATGTTCTTGGTGTCGTGCGCCAGGCTGGCCAGGAACATCAGGCAGGACGTCACGTTCTCCGCGAGGTCGGTGACGTGTTCGCCAACGAAGGCTTCGCAGTAACCCAGGCGGTCGGCCAGCAGGATGGCCTCGCGGTCTTCCGCCAGTGTTTCCGTTGCGATGCGCCCGGGGGGGTGCAGCGGCATCATGAAGGTGCCGAGTTTCATGGACCATTCTCCTGATCTGGGTTGGGCGCCGTGGGCGCCACGGGACTTGCAGCGCCGAGGCGCCGCGATAAGGTTGCCGCGCATTCGCGCAGGCGCGTCACAAGGCGGCCGGAGTCAGCGACGTCGAGCCGATCGACCGTGCCGATGGCCGTGAGCGCCAGCACCATGCCGCCGGTCTGGTCGAACACGGGCACGCTGAGCGCGCTGATGGTGGTGCCGTAAACGCTGGCGAAGGCGTCGGTGCTGGCGAGGCGCACGATGCCCTCGCCGCGAATCTGCGCCAGCCGCTCGTACAGCCGGCCGGCATCGGAGAAAAATTCTGCCGCGGCGCCTTGCGCCAGTTCGACATCGATGAAAGGCGCCGTGGTTTCGCGCGGCAACCACGCTGCAAACGCCAGCCCGGTGGCCGAGGCGAGCACCGGCAACACGAGGCCGGTGCGCAGGTGTTCGCTGATGGGTTGCGACGAGTCTTCCCAGCGCACCATCGTCGGGCCCATGTTGCCCCACACACCCAGGCCCAGCGTCTCGTCGAGTTCGTCCGACAGGTCGACCAGCGCGCGCG
This sequence comes from Ramlibacter sp., assembly GCA_028292185.1. Taxonomy (GTDB): domain Bacteria; phylum Pseudomonadota; class Gammaproteobacteria; order Burkholderiales; family Burkholderiaceae_C; genus Ramlibacter. The sequence continues at coordinate 9,986 of JAQGMT010000298.1, forward strand.
TCGCGAGGCGCACCGCGGTCAGGCGGGCGATGTTCGCACCGCTTTCCGCCGGCGGCGGGCCGATGTCGTGCGGCTGAGCGATGAGGTAGCGGCCGCCACCGAACACCAACGGCTGCCGTCCCGTGCGCTCGGTGCGCTCGACGCGGCCGAGGAACACCACGTGGTCGCCGCCCGGAAAGCTGTCCATCCTGCGGCATTCCAGGTAGGCGGCGCAGCCGACGATCAGCGGCACACCGCCGAGACCGGGCGTGGTCTGGCAATCGGCGAACTTGTCGCCGCCGCCGCGGGCGAAGCGCTTGGACACCTCGACCTGGTCGTCCGCGAGGATGTTCACCACGAAGCGCTCGGCCTCGCGGAAAACCGGATGGCTGGGGGCGGTGAGCGACTGGCTCCACAAGATCAGCGGGGGATCCAGCGAGACGGAAGTGAAAGAGTTCGCGGTGAGGCCGTGCGGCGTGCCGTCTTTGTCCAGCGCCGTGATGACGGTGACGCCGGTGACGAACGCGCCCAGCACCTGGCGCAGCTCGCGCGAGTCGAAGGGCTGGACGCCTTCGCTCATCGCCCATCGCCCTCCACTTTTTCGACGATGCCGCTGGCGGCCGAGCGGAAGATGGCTTCGAGCGCGCTCACGTTGGCGATCATCTGTTCGCGCGGCACCGGATAAGGCGCCCGCCCAAGGGCTGCATCGGCGAAGGCTTCCAGGTTGTGCAGCACGGCCGGTGCGGGCGGCATGTCCACCGACTGGGCCCGGCCGCCGCTGAAGCAAGTGGTGAGGGTCCAGCCTTCGGGCGCTTCCGGATGCGTCTTGTCGCGCACCTCGGCCCAGCCCTTCGAGCCGTAGACCGCGAACCGGCCGGCAAACGGCGTGGCCAGGATCGCGGTGATCAGCGCATGGCCGCCGCGCTTGAAGGTGACCAGCGCCGCCAGTGTGTCGCCGTTGGTCAGCGCGCTTCCCAGCTGCTTGACGCTGGTGAACACCGTGTCGGCCTCGCCGAAGACGCCGATGGAAAGGTCCAGCAGGTGGATGCCGGTCGCCGTCATCGGGCCGGCCGGCGCTTCCGCGCCCGAGAGGCGCCAGTTGTCCTTGTCGAGCGTCAGGAATTTGTCCTGGCTGAAGTTGGCCTCGACCTGCAGCGGCGTGCCGAGTGCGCCTGATTTCAACAGGCGCATCAACTCGATGATGGGCGGCTCGAATCGCTTCTCGTGACCGACGGCCAGCGTGACGCCGGCCTCCTGCACCGCGGCAACGGCGCGCAGCACGTCACGCCGCGTCATCGACAGCGGCTTCTCGCAGAACACGTGCTTGCCGGCCCTCGCGGCCGCCACGATCTGGCCGGTGTGCAGCGTGTGGGGCGTGCACAGGACCACGGCCTGCACCGCGGGGTCCGACAGAATCTCATCGAGGCTGGACGAGAACGGCACACCGCGCTCGGCCGCGAAGGCCTGCGCCTGCGGATTCACGTCGGCAACCCGAACCACCCGCAGTTTGTCGCTGCCCCTGGCGAGATCGACGATGATGCGGCCCCACCACCCGAGGCCGATGACGGCGATGTTCAGCATGCGAATTTCCCCAGCACCGCGGGCCTCAGAATTTCAGTTTCAGCAGACGCGCCGCATTGCCGCCGACGATGAGGTCGCGCGACGCGCGCGGCAGCCGCTTCACTTGCGCGACCATGCCCAGCGGGTCCTCGTCACCCATGTCATACGGATAGTCCGTGCCCAGCACCACGTGATCGGCGCCAAAACGATCGACCAGCCGTTTCAACATCTCGGGGTCGTGCGTGATCGTGTCGAAATGGAATTTTTCCAGGTAAGACGAAGGCTTGCGCTTGATCACCGTGCGGCAATCCGGCCGCGCCCGCCAGGCGTGGTCCATGCGTCCCCAATAATGGGCAATGAAGCCGCCGCCGTGCGAGACGAGCACCTTCAGCTTGGGATATCGCGCCATCACGCCGTCGAAGATCAGGTGCGACACGGCCACGGTGGAATCCAGCGGGTTGCCGATCACGTTGTTGAAGTAATGATGCGTGAGCCGGTCGGCCTGCGTATAGCCCAGCGGGTGCATGAAGAGCAGGATGCCCAGTTCCTCGGCGCGGGCGAAGAACTTGTCGAGCTTCAGGCTCGGGTCCGTCAGGTTCTTGCCGTTGACGTTGGTGCAGATCTCCACACCGCGCATGCCCAGATTCTTGACGCAATGGTCCAGCTCGCGCACGGCCAGCTGCGAATCCTGCAGGGGCACCGTGCCCAACCCGACAAAACGATCCGGCGTGTCGGCCACCAGCTTGGCGATACCCTCGTTGACATCGCGCGCCAATTGCGCGCCGTAGTCCGGCTCGGTGAAATAGAAGAAGTGATACGGCGCCGGGCACACCGCCTGCACGTCGACGCCCATGCGGTCCATGTCCACCAGCCGCTCGGTGACGCCCGTGAGCTTCGGCCCGCGCGTCTTCATTTGCTTGGCGTTGGTTTCGCGCGTGAGGGCATCCGCGAACACATGGGTGGCATCGTGCTCAGCCGCGTTCAGGTGCGCCGTCTTGGCATTCACTTCCGGATTGAGGTAATGGCAATGCAGGTCCACCACCTTGGTCTTGCCGCGGGCGCTCTTGGCAACCGCGCGGGTGGATGTTCTCGCCTTGGTACTGCCGGCAGTGGCCGCGGCGGAGCGCGCCTCGGTGTGCTGGTGTCGCGGGTCGGCGCATGCGGGTGAGCAGGTGTAGAGCAAAGCGTCTCCTATTTTTTTGGCGCGCGCGAAGGGCGTGCGCTCGTCTCTGTTGATCTTATGCTAACTTAGCCGGCCACCACGAAGGAGACAGGCATGCACATCGGAATCGCGGGCACCGGCAAGATGGGAACGGCCATCGCCAAACGGCTGCTGGCTTTGGGCCACCAGGTCACGGCATGGAATCGCACGGCGCAGCGCACCAAGCCCCTGCTGGATCAGGGCGCAAGCTGGGCTGCGTCGCCCTCGGCGCTGGCCGCGGCAGTGCCGATCATGATCACGATGCTCACCGACGAGGAAGCCCTGGACGAGGTGTATTTCGGCGAGCACGGATTGCTGGCGGCGAACATCGAGGACAAGCTTCTCATCGACATGAGCACCGTCAAGCCCGCCAAGCAGCAGGAGGTGGGCGCGCGCGTGCGCGCCAGGGGGGGCCGCTACCTCGAATGCCCGGTGGGCGGCAGCGTGATTCCCGCGTCCGAAGGAAAGCTGCTCGGCTTCGTCGGCGGCGCCGCGCAAGACCTGGAACGCGCGCGTGAACTGCTCGGCCTGCTTTGCCGCCGCATCGAACACGTCGGTGAACTGGGCGCGGGCGCCACGATGAAGCTGGCGATCAACCTGCCCTTGATGGTGTACTGGCAGACACTCTCCGAAGCGCTGTCGCTGCTGCAGCCGCTCGGCCTGGATCCCGCGCGCGTCATCGAGATCCTCACCGAGACTTCGGGCGGCCCCAACATGCTCAAGACCCGCGGACCCTTCATCGCGAAAGCGCTGTCCGGCGATGCCGGCTCGCCGGTGAGCGTGAACGTGGCCACGATGCGCAAGGACTTGCGCGCGATGCTGGACCAGGCGGCGCTGCAAAATTATCGGCTGCCGCTCACCGCATTGACGCTGCAGACCTTCGAGCAAGCCGGTGAAGCCGGCCTCGACGCGGCGGACTGCACGCAGCTGCCGGTGTGGTGGTTGCACAAAGCCGGGCCGACCTGAAATCGGGCGCGGTACTTCAGCTTCCCGACTCGCCGCGGCCAACAGCCGGTGTTGCATCCGCTACCGCGTTCAACAGGTTCCGGATCGTCTGCGCCTCGATCCGGCGGGTGATGAAGACCAGCCGCGTGGTGGTGTCGGCGCTCGGCCAGCGATCCAGCGAAACCGGCGGATGGAAGATGTGCTGCACGCCTTGCACCACCACGGGCGCGCCCTCGACGTTGACGATGCCTTTCACCCGCAGCAGGTCCGGCCCGCGCAGCGTCGCCAGCAGTTCGAGCGCGGATGAAAACGCCGTCCAGGTGAAGGGCTTGTCGAAACGCAGCGACAGGGTCTTGATCGAAGCGTCATGCAGGGCCGACCGGCCCCGCAAAGGCCGCTCGCCTTGCGAGCCTTCGCCTTGCAGCGACTCGCCCAAAAAGCTGAGGGTGGCGGGCCCTGCCTTGGCGCTGGCCAGGCCCAGGCCCGTCAGCTCGGCCGGATCCACTTCGCCATTGACCACCACCGAGACACCCGCGCCGGGATTGATCTCCTGGATCGCTGCCTGCAATTCCTCGAGGGCCTCGGGCGGCGCAAGATCGCTCTTGGTGATGAACACGCGGTCGGCCAGCGCAATCTGCTTGGCGGGCTCGGCGTGGTTCGCGAGCTGAGACGCGCCGTTCACCGCGTCCACCAAGGTCACCAGCCCATCCAACCGGAATTGCGCGGCGATGAGTGTGTCGCTGCTGAGTGTCTGCACCACCGGCGCCGGGTCCGCGAGGCCGGTGGTTTCGATGATGACGCGATCGAAGTCGGCCAGCTCGCCCACGCGCCGGCGCGCGAACAGGTCGCGCAGCGTCTCCTGCAGGTCGGTGCGTACCGAGCAGCAGATGCAGCCATTGGCCAGCAACGCGATGTTCTCCGACGACATCGTGACGATGTCGTGGTCGATGCCAATCTCGCCGATCTCGTTGATCACCACCGCCACGCGCGCCATCGAGGGATGGCGCACCAGCTTGGAGATCAAGGTGGTCTTGCCGCTGCCCAGAAAGCCGGTGACGAGGGTGACCGGGATCCGGCCGGCCAGCGGGTCGCGCGCGTCGCTCACTTCAAGGCCCTGCCTAGATATTCAGCTCCAGCACGTACAGCCCGCCGGTGAAGCGGTCCACCGTGTACACGATGCGCCGGTCATCGACGTACACGTCGTTGAGCTGCACGGCGCCGGCCGGGGACAGCTTGGGCGCGCCGGGCACGTAGTAGGCGATCTCCTGCACGCGATACGGATCGCTCGTGTCGTACACCCGCACGCCCGCGTTGAAGAAGGTGCCGACGACGATGGTGTCGGAGCGGAAGGACACCGGACCGGGCAAATTCTCGTGCAGGTTGTGCGCGCCGAACCTGCCGCCACGCCGCGCGAAAGCCTCATACGGCGCTGCGGGGAATGTGCCGATCGGAAGCGGGTGCGCATCATTGCGGGCGTCGACCACCCAGACCAGCTTGGGCCAATCGGCGCCGTTGTCCTGCACGCATTCGTCGCTGACGATCCACAGCCCGCGCTCGAACAGCGGGAGCACGGTGTGGATGAACCCGTTGAGCGGCGGCGAATGATTCCACTTGGACACGACCTTGATGTTGCCCAGGTCCGAAATGTCCAGCACGAACGCGCCGCCGTCGATGTAGCCCACATAGGCGCGGTCCGGCCGCTCGGCGAAAACATTGGTGTTGTGGGCGCGGAAGCCGGTGTCGAATGGCGCCGCCAGGCGCGCGGGCGCGGGCGCCTCGTCACCTTCGCGCGTGCCCGGGTACCACCAGCGGCCGGCTTCGACCGGCTTGGACGGATTCGACACGTCCACCACCCGGTAGAACTGGTCGTCGAGCGGATGGCGCGGCTGGAAATCGGGCGCGCCCGAGGCCATGTGGATGTACTTGCCGTCCACGAACCACAACGCGTGCACGCCGCGCGAGTGCGGCCCGGAGCAATCGAAGTGCGAGATGAGCCGGGGCTTCTCGGGCACGCTGATGTCGAACAGGTCGACACCGGCGGGCTTGATGCCCACCGTGCTGGACTGGTAGGCCACCGCCATGATGTTGCCGACCACGTCCAGCGAATTGGAACGCAGCTTCATGTGCGGCAAGTCGGTCTGGACGATCAGTTTCGGATTGCGCGGATCGGTGACATCGACGCCGGAGAAGTTCTTCGGAGCGGCTTCATGCGCCAGCCACAGGATGCGCCTGCCGTCGCCGGTGAGCTGCATCGAGATGCCCTCGCCCAGTCCACCGTAGCCGGCGAGCTCATGATGAGCCAGGAGTTTCATGTTCAGCGCGAGCGTCTGGTCGGCGCGGCTGGCGGGTGTGGCGGCTTGCAGCATGAGGGAAAGTGTGGATGCTTGGTGAGCAGGCGATCATATAGGCTGGGCGCGCAGAACCGGAAGCCGGCGTCCAGCCGGGCCACATGTTCTTTCATAAAAGGAGTCGGGATGAGAAATGTTTTTCAAGCGCCGGGGACCAGCCGGCGTTGCCTGCTGGCACTGGCTTGCGCGGCACTGCTGCCGTTCGCTGCGCTCGCGCAGAATTTCCCTTCGAAGCCGGTGCACCTGGTGGTCACCTACCCGGCCGGCGGCAGCTCCGACTTGATGGCCCGCATCATGGGCCAGAAGCTGAGCGAGGTCTGGGGCCAGCCGGTCATCATCGAAAGCAAGCCCGGCGCCGCAGGCTCCATCGGCATGGAATACACGGCGCGCCAGGCGAACGACGGCTACACCTTCGTCGTCGGCAACCTTGGCCCGATCGCGGTGAACCCGCTCATCAGCAAGGTGCCGTACAACATGGACAAGGATTTCATTCCGGTCGCGCTGACGGCGACCGGTCCGAACATCCTGGTCGTCAACGTGAATTCGCCCTACAAGACGCTCGGCGACATGTTGGCCGATGCGCGCGCGAAACCCGGTGTGCTCAACTTCGGCACCAGCGGGCCGGGCAGCATGGCTCACCTCGGCGGTGAACTGATCATCCGCCAAGCCAACGTGAAACTCGTGGGAGTGCCCTACAAAGGCGGCGGCCAGGCCGTGAACGACCTGCTGGCCGGTCACCTCACCATGATGGTGGCCGATGCGTTGCCGGTCTCGCAGTGGATCAAGATCAACCGGCTGCGCCCGCTGGCCATCACCAGCGCCAAGCGCTCCCGCCTGTTCCCCGACATCCCCACCTTCGCCGAAGCCGGCCTGCAAGGCATCGTCGCTGAAAACTGGTGGGGCGTGTTCGTGCCCGCAGGCACGCCCAAGGCCATCGTGGACAACTACCACGCGGCGCTGGTGAAAGTCATGGCCGACCCGGAGCTGAAGGAAAAATTCGCCGGCCTCGGGGTCGAGGCACAGGCCAGCACCCAGGATGAATTCCGCGCCTTCCTGGCCGCGGAAATCGCCAAGTACGCCAAGCTGGTGGCGGACAACGGGATCAAGGGCGAATAGCAAACCCGCGAAGGGGCTGCAGCTACTCCCCGCACGGCAGCGGCGCGCTTCAGCCCTTCTTTTTCTTCCCGGCTGAAGCGGCTTTCGGTGCCGCGCCAATCATGTGCTCGAGCACCGAATAGACCGAGCCCGTGTCGTCAGAACCGTGGCCAAGGGCCATGGCTGCGTTGTAGATCGGCACGCAGGCTGCGAACAAAGCCGCCGGCGTCTCGCTGGCATTCAATGCGTCGCTGATCAGGCGCATGTCCTTTTGCCACGTCGACACCTTCATCGTCGCCTCGTCCCAGGAGCGCGCCACCATCATCGGCCCGCGCACCTGGAACATGCGCGAGCCCCCTGCTCCATCGGCGACCACCTTCACGATGTTGGCCGGATCCAGGCCCATGCGCGTGCCCATGATCAGGGCTTCCGCGGTGGAGACGTTGTGGATCGCCACCAGCAGGTTCGCCACGAGCTTCATCCGGATGCCATTGCCGAATTCGCCGACGTCGTAGCGCGCGCGCGAAAAACCTTCGAACACCGGCGCGAATGCCTTGATGGCGCGCGGCTCGCCGCTCGCGTACACCGCAAGATCGCCCGTGACCGCTTGTGCGCCCGTGCCGGACAAAGGGCAATCGAGCAAGACGATGCCGGCCTTGCCCAGCGCCGCCAAGGCGCGCCGCTTGGCCGTCTCCGGCAAGGTGCTGGTCTCGGCAACGACCAGGCCCTTGGGCGCGGCCGCGACCAGCTCGACGCACACCTGATCGAGCGCGGCCTCGCTCGGCAGCGACAGCACGATGAAGCGGCATTGCTTCGCCACCTCACCAGCGCTCTCGCACGGCGTGCCGCCGGCCTTCTTCAGGCGCGTCCGCGCTTGCGCAACGGGGTCGTGGCCGAATACCTGGAAGCCCGCCTTGACCAGGTTGGCCGACATGGCCGAGCCCATGATGCCCAGGCCGATGACACCGGCGCTGCGCGGCGACGAGGAGCCGACGCGCAGATCTTTACGGCCTGAAGTTGCGGATGCTTTTGCGGATGCTTTTGCCATGCTCTTTGTGCCCAGGTGAGTTCTTGTTGGGCAAATTATCGGTCACCCGCGGAAGTGTCCCGACAGCGCGAGGCCCTTGTTGTTCCCGGACTACCCAGGCAGTGCCTGCGCGACGCTGAGCTGCGAAGCCAGGCGTGCGAAAAGATCCGGATCGCCGAAACCGCCCGCTTTGGTGATGATCCCGAGCTCCTGCCCCGCATACAGCGCGGTGCCATGCACCACCCCCGGAACAAGGCTTTGGCACAGGTCGATGCT
>JAQGMT010000314.1 GCA_028292185.1 Ramlibacter sp.
AGGACTTGTTCTGCGGTCAACATAATGATTTCTCCGGTGGGTTGGGTGGCAATTTCTCTAACTGCTCTGAACCTGGGCTTTTGCCCGCTGTTTGTTGCAGTGCAGCATGAGAGAGAGTATAAGCCGCCCGGCACCCTTTGCAAGGGGTTTTTGCTGCTTTGCAGCATTCTAGAAGCCGCCCTCTAAAAGCGGCTCCGCACGGGGGCGACACAATGCCGTGATGGAGGTTTTTTACGCCACGCAGTTCGTGCTGCCCCTGCCGCCGGGCCATCGGTTTCCGATGGCCAAGTACCAGCTTCTTCGGGATCGCCTGACAGCTGAGCTGCCGGACCTCGAACTCTTGCAGGCTTCCCCCGCCACCGACGGTGAACTGGCGCTGGTCCACAGCCCGGCTTATGTGGCGGCGATCTGCGACGGCAGCATCGATTCAAAGCTGATGCGCGAGATCGGCTTCCCCTGGAGCGCGGCGATGGCCGATCGTGCGCGGCGCTCGGTCGGCGCCACCATCGCCGCCTGCCGGACGGCCCTGCGCAGCGGTGTCGCGGCGAACGTGGCGGGCGGCACGCACCACGCCTATGCCGATCGCGGCGGTGGATTCTGCGTGTTCAACGACGCCGCGGTCGCCGCGCGGCTGATGCAGGCCGAGTGGCGGCGCTCGCACGCCCGACACTTGCATGTCGCGATCGTCGACCTCGACGTCCATCAGGGCAACGGCACGGCCCGCATTTTCCGCGATGACCCGACCGTGTTCACGCTCTCGCTGCACGGCCAGAAGAATTTCCCCTTTCGCAAGGAGCCGAGCGACCTGGACATCGAGTTGCCAGATGGTTGCGCGGACGACGAGTACCTCGCTGCCTTGGAGCAGGCGCTGCAGCAACTCGAGCAGCGTTTCGACCCCGGACTGGTGATCTACCTGGCCGGAGCAGACCCGCATGAAGGCGATCGCCTGGGCCGGCTGAAGCTCACCTGGGACGGCCTGGAAACGCGCGATCGGCGCGTGTTCGATTGGGCCTGGCAGCGGCAGGTGCCGCTGGCCTTTGCGATGGCGGGCGGCTACGGCGTGCGCATCGACGACACGGTGCAGGTGCAGGTGAACACGTTCAAGGTCGCGGCGCAATACGCGCGGCGCTGGCAGAATCGGGCGCGATGACAGCACCCCCTCCTGAGAAACCCCAGCCTACCCCGCGCAGCGCCTATCGCGCATTTCGCACGATCGGCACCCGCTGGATGGACAACGATGCGTACGGCCACGTCAACAACGTCGTGTATTACAGCTGGTTCGACACGGTGGTGAATGCCCACCTGATCGAGAGCGGCGTGCTCGACATTCAGCACGGCGCCGTGATCGGGCTGGTGGTGGAGACGCACTGCAATTATTTTTCCCCGATCGAGTTCCCGCAGAACGTGGAAGCCGGATTGCGGGTGGCGCACGTTGGCCGCTCCAGCGTGCGTTACGACGTGGGGCTGTTCGCGCAAGGCGAGCCGCTCACGGCGGCGAGGGGGCACTTCGTCCACGTGTATGTCGATCGTGCGACGCGCAAGCCGACCCTGTTGCCGGACGCGCTCAAAGCCGTGCTGGACGCACTCAAATGATCGCCTCCCAGGTCAGCACGGTCGTGCGCGACGCCGGCAGCGTCGATGCGGCCATCGAGAGCCGGTTCTCCGCCCGGGCATTCCTGCCCACGCCGGTGCCGCGCGAGACCATCGCCGAAATCCTGCGCGTCGCAACCCGCGCGCCTTCGGGCACCAATAGCCAGCCCTGGCACGTGTACGTGTTGCAAGGAACGGGCCGCGGCAGCCTGGCCGACAAGGTCTGCGCGGCGCACGACGCGGTGTACGCGCAGCCCGAACTCGCAGCGCAGTACGCGGGCGACTACGACTACTATCCGCGCAAGTGGGAGCCGCCGTACCTGGAGCGGCGGCGCGAAAACGGCTGGGGACTGTATGGCTTGCTGGGCATCGCGCGCGGCGAGAAGGACAAGATGCACGCGCAGCACCAGCGAAATTTCCGGTTCTTCGGCGCGCCGGTCGGCTTGATGTTCACGATCGACCGGGTGCTGGCGCGTGGCTCCCTGCTCGATTACGGCATGTTCCTGCAGAACATCATGGTGGCGGCGCGAGCGCGTGGGCTGCACACCTGCCCGCAGGCAGCCTGGATCGACTTCGCCAGGATCGTGCAAGACCACATAGGCGCCGACCCGCAAGAAATGCTGGTTTGTGGCATGTCGATCGGCTATGCCGATGAAAAGGAAAAGGTCAACAGCTTCCACACTCCGCGCGTGGCGGTGGAGGCGTTCACGCGCTGGATGGACTGAGCGCGCCGCGCGCCCAGTCCCTGCCCTTCGGGCCGGCGTCTTACCTATCGAAGCGGTAGTCGGGGTTGCTGCGCTCGAAGGTGTCGACCTGCCGCTCGGCTTCGTCCTTGGCGACGCCGTGGCGCTGCTGGATGCGTCCGAGCAGCTGGTCGCGCTTGCCGCCGATTACGTCGAGGTCGTCGTCGGTGAGCTTGCCCCATTGCTCCTTGACCTTGCCCTTGATGGATTTCCAGCTGCCTTCGATCCGGTCGTTGTTCATGGTGCTCTCCGATCTTGGTTTCACCGCGCAGGCAGGACGCCGGCGTCAGCCCAAAAAACTTTAGGGTGGGGCGGCCTGCGCGGCGGTAGGACCCTCGGGTGCACTTTCGTAGGCACCTGCCTACAGTCGCGCTGGGCGGGAGGCGCCATTGAAAGTACGGGTACAGCCGAGCACGCATAATCGGGCCCTCTCGCCCTCCGAAGAAACCAAGCACAGAGACCGAATCATGGCCAAACACAAGATCCTCGTCGCCCGCGCCGTCTTCCCCGAAATCATCGCGCTGCTCGAGCAGCATTTCGAGGTCGAGCACAACCAGGCCGACGAGCCCTGGTCCCGGGACCAGCTGATGCAGAAGATTCGCGACAAGGCGGGCGCCTTCACCACGGGCGGGGAGCGCATCGACGCGCCCTTGCTGGACAGCGCCTCGCAATTGAAGATCTGCGCCAACATGGCGGTGGGCTACAACAACTTCGATGTGCCGGCGATGACGCAACGACGCGTGCTGGCGACCAACACGCCCGACGTGCTGACCGAAACCACGGCGGATTTCGGCTTCGCGCTGGTGATGTCGATCGCGCGCCGGATGGCGGAGAGCGAACACTACCTGCGAGCCGGCAAGTGGGACCGCTGGCGCTACGACATGTTCGCCGGCTCCGACGTACATGGCAGCACCCTGGGGATTCTCGGCATGGGCCGCATCGGACAAGGCATCGCGCGGCGTGGCGCCCACGGGTTCGGCATGAACGTGATCTATCACAACCGCTCGCGCCTCACGCCCGAGCTCGAGGCGCAATGCAAGGCGCGCTACGTCGGGAAGCAGGAATTGCTGCAGACGGCCGACCATCTGGTGCTGGTGCTGCCGTACTCGGCCGAATCGCACCACACCATTGGCGCCGCCGAGCTGGCGCTGATGAAGCCCACCGCCAATCTGATCAACCTGGCGCGCGGCGGTATCGTCGATGACGCCGCGCTGGCGCAAGCCCTGCGCGATCGGCGCATCGCCGGCGCCGCACTGGACGTGTACGAAGGTGAGCCCAAGCTCAATCCCGCTTTGCTGACGGTCCCGAACGTCGTGCTGACGCCGCACATCGCCAGCGCCACCGTGCCCACCCGCATGGCAATGGCCAAGCTGGCGGCCGACAACCTGATTGGTTTCCTGGTGCACGGCAAACCGTTGACGCCCCTGAATCCTGAAGTTCTGGTCTAGCCTTGGAAATATGGACGCTTGTCGCGCTGGCCATCGCCAACCTGGTGCTGGCCTTCGTGCTGTTGATGCGCAAGCCGCCGGGGGACCAGGCCGGGCGCACGGAATTGCTGGCCGCCAACGAACGGCTCGAGCGCGAGTTGCGCCGTGAGATCAGCGAGTCCTCGCGCGGGGCGCGCACCGAGCTGACGCACACCCTCGCGACGTTTCAGGACGCTTTGGTGAAGCAGGGCGCCGAAGCCACCCGCACGCAGAACACCCAGATCGACGCCTTCGGGCAGCAGCTCACGCTGCTGCAAAAGACCTTGTCGGACACGCTGTCGCTGCAGTTGCAGAGCCTGAGCGAATCCAATGCCCGGCGGCTGGCGGAGGTGCGCAGCACGCTCGAAGCGCAACTGGCAATGCTGCAGCAAACCAATATCGCCAAGCTCGACGAAATGCGCAAGACGGTCGACGAGAAGCTGCAGACCACCTTGGAGACGCGGCTCGGCGAAAGCTTCAAGCAGGTGGCGGACCGGCTGGAGCAGGTGCACAAGGGTTTGGGCGAAATGCAAAGCCTCGCGCAAGGCGTCGGCGACCTGCAGCGCGTGCTGACCAATGTGAAGTCGCGCGGCATGTTCGGCGAGGTTCAGCTCGAGGCGCTGCTGGAGCAGGTTCTCACCAACGAACAGTACGCCAAGCAGGTGGAGACCAAGCCGCGCAGCAACCAGCGGGTGGATTTCGCGATTCGCTTTCCGGGCCGCAGCGCCGACGGTACGCCGGTGTGGCTGCCGATCGATGCAAAATTTCCGCGCGACGACTACGAGCGGCTGCTCGATGCGCAGGACCGCGCCGATCCTGCCGCGGCCGATATCGCCGCGCGCGCGCTTGAATCGCGTATCAAGACCGAAGCCAAGTCGATCTGCGAGAGCTACCTGTGCCCGCCGCACACCACCGACTTCGCCATCCTGTTCCTGCCGGTGGAGAGCCTCTACGCCGAAGTGCTGCGCCGTCCGGGGCTGATGGACAGCCTGCAGCGCGACTACCGGGTGACGTTGGCCGGCCCGACGACGCTGCTGGCCATGCTCAACAGCCTGCACATGGGCTTCCGTACCTTGGCGCTGGAACACCAGGCCTCGGAGGTCTGGAAGGTGCTGGGCGCCGTGAAGACCGAGTTCGAGCGCTACGGCACCTGGGTCGAGAAGATCCGCGAGCAGGTGCGCAAGGCTTCCGACACGCTGGACACCGCGCACACCCGCACCAACCAGATGCGGCGTGCGCTCAAGGTGGTGGAAGCCCTGCCGGATGCGCAGGCGCAGGCGCTGCTGCCGCCGGTGGCCGAAGGAGACGAGACGCTTCCATGAGCGTCAGGCCATGAACGCAGCGCTCGCGCGGCTGATCGCCGGCCAGGTGTTCCTGCAGGCCTGCATGGCGGGCACGCGCCTGGCGGCGCCGCTGCTCGCCCTGCACGATGGGCAGAGCGAAGCCGCGGTCGGCGTGCTGCTCGCCCTGTTCGCCCTCACCCAGGTTTTTCTCGCGCTGCCGGCAGGGCGCTACGCGGACCGTCACGGGCTGAAGCGGCCGATGGCGCTGAGCGTGGTCGCCGCGGTGCTGGGGGCGGGGCTGGCCGCCGCCTTTCCGGTGTTCCCGGTGTTGTGCCTGAGTGCGCTGCTCACAGGCGGCGCCACCGGCGCTGCCTCGATCGCCTTGCAGCGTCACGTCGGCCGCGCGGCGGAAACACCGACGCAGCTCAAGCAGGTGTTCTCGTGGCTCGCCCTCGGGCCGGCGATCTCGAACTTCCTCGGTCCCTTCACCGCCGGCCTGATGATCGACCATGCCGGTTTCCGGCTGGCGTTCCTGCTGCTGGCCTTTTTCCCGCTGGCGGCGTGGTACTGGGTGCGCACCGCCGAGGAATTGCCGCCGGTGGTGCGGGCCGAGCAGCATCGGCACGAGCGAACCCGGGACCTGCTGCGCGAGCCGATGTTCCGGCGGCTGCTGATGGTCAACTGGTTCCTTTCGTCCTGCTGGGACGTGCACACCTTCGTGGTGCCCGTGCTGGGCCATCAGCGCGGCCTATCTGCTTCCGCGATCGGTTCCATCCTGGGCGGCTTCGCGATCGCGGCCGCCGTGGTACGGGTGCTGCTGCCCCTGATCGCCGCGCATCTGCGCGAACGGACGGTGATCGCCGGCGCGATGATCACCACAGCGGTGCTGTTCGGCATCTATCCCTTCGTCCAGACCGCGCTGGCGATGGGCATGTGTTCGGTGCTGCTGGGCCTGGCTTTGGGCACCGTGCAGCCCATGGTCATGAGCACCTTGCACCAGATCACGCCGGAACACCGGCACGGCGAAGCGGTGGCGCTGCGCGTGATGGCCATCAATGCATCGAGCGTTGCGATGCCCATGATGTTCGGGCTGGCCGGCACGCTGATCGGCATCTCCGGGGTGTTCTGGTTCGTGGGCGCGGTGGTGGGCGCCGGCGCCCGGCTGGCCTGGGGCTTGAAAGACGTTCGGTAACCGTCGGCGAGCCGGGCGTCAGCCCCGCGTTACGTGCGCTGACACGCAGACCCAGCGCCCGTCCTGCCGCAGCCACACATCGGTATAGCGGCCGGCACCCGGCTGGCCATCGGCCTTCACGTAAGTGGTGCGCCCGTGTGCGAGGGCGGTGTCGGCGAAGATACGGATTTGCACATCCTCGACGCCGAACTGGGCGACCGGGCAGGGCGGCGCGATCTGGCGCAGGAACGCGGCGCGGTCGATCAGCGTTCCGTCGGGATTGCTGTTGAGGAAATCTTGCGAAAGGTTCTGCTCGAACCATTGCACATCCGAGGTCCGCACCGAGCGGATGTATCCCTCGTTGAGCTTTTCGAGCACCTGAAGGTCGCTGTTCATAGCCGGTAGAACGCCTTGATGATGTTCCAGGCGGTGTCCGGGTCGTCGGCGTACTGGAACAGGTCGAGGTCGGCGCTGGAGATCACGCCTTCCTCGATCAGCACGTCGAAGTTGATCAGGCGTTTCCAATAGTCGGAGCCGAACAGCACGATCGGGACCTGCCGTGCCTTGCGGGTCTGCACCAGCGTGATCACCTCGAACAGCTCGTCCAGCGTGCCGAAGCCCCCCGGGAACGCCACCAGCGCCTTGGCGCGCATCATGAAGTGCATCTTGCGCAGGGCGAAGTAGTGGAACTTGAACGAGAGGGCGGGCGTGACGTACGGATTGGCGGCTTCTTCCATCGGCAGCGCGATCGCCAGCCCGACGCTGATGCCGTCCGCCTCGTACGCGCCGCGGTTGGCGCCCTGCATGATGCCGGGGCCGCCGCCGGTGCAGATGAACAACATGTCCTCCGGGTCCTTGCCGGCGCTGTACTGCGCGACCAGCTTGCCGAAGGCGCGGGCCTTTTCGTAGTAATGGGCGTTGCGCGCCAATGCGCGCGCCCGGCGCGCCTGCGTTTCGTCGCCGGAGGCCTCCGCAGCCACCACCAATGCGGCCGATTCCTCTTCGCTGCGGAAACGCGCGCTGCCGAACACCACGATCGTGTTCTCGATGCCCATGGCCTGCTGTTCGAGGTCGGGCTTGAGCAATTCCAGCTGGAAGCGGATGCCGCGGGTTTCGCGCCGCAGCAGGAACTCGGGATCGGCGAAGGCCAGCCGGCTCGCGTCGGGGTCCAGCGGCAGCCCGGCGCTGGAATGCGTCTGCAGGGTGGCCCAGGCATCGGCGAGACGCCGGTCGTGAATGTTGCGGGTGGAAGGCATGGCGCCATTTTGCGGCAATGCCGGCGCTTCTCCGTTATCCTTGCGCCCAAACAGCAGTTGGGGCAGAGGTGGACCAGACCGCTTATCACGTCTTGCTGGAGGGCAGCCGGGTGGGGCCTTACGACCGCAGGACCATCGTCGGTATGCGCATCAAGAAGGCGCTGACGAGCGACCACGTGCTCGTCGGGGCGGACGGCACGCAGCTGACCGTGGGGGAGCTCATTCGCCGCAGGTCTCCCACCCCCTTCAATCCCGAGCGCAGCGGCAGCTATTCGGTGGTTCAAGGCGCCTATGCGGCCTCCTTGGTGCAAGTGAGCGGGAGCTGGCTGGAAATTCCGCGCTTCAAGGGGGAAGTCGAAGCGCGGGTTCAGGCGGACGGCGTGCTGCGCCTGGCTGGGCGGTTTCGCCGCGGCTTCGGCTGGAAGGATGGGCGGGTCAAGATCGCGCTGAAGGCCGTGGCCCACGTCCGCGTCGCGGGCACGCAGGTGGAATTGGGGCTGCGCGGCGATGCCAGCGGCCGACCTGCGCAATTGACCCTGGACCTGTTCACGCCCGAGACCGCCAACGAGTTCGTCCAATGGCTCCCCGACGCGACCCCGTTCCCGGCTGTGTTGCCGAATGCCAAGGGTAGAACCGCAACGCCGCCCGCAGCCAGCCAGCAAGCCGTATGGATGGCGGCGGTGTCGGTGAGTTCGGTGGCGGTGGTGGTGGCCGTGGTCTTTCTGGTCGTGCTGTACCGCGGCGGGCACTGAGCGGGCGAGGCCTTAGAGCGACAGCCAGTGCAGCAAGCGCTCGCGTGCCGCGCCGAGGTTCTTGTAATCGAGCACGGCCTGCGACATTGAGGCCAGCGAGTCGCGCATCCGCTGCGCCTGCTCGCGCGTCTGCACCGCTTGCGTGAGCGGCTGCAGCTTCACCCGGATGGCAAAGACGGCCTGGCGTGTTCCCTGGCCGACGGGGAAGAAGACCTGCCGCTCCGAGCGCAACCAGCACTGGCGCGCGAATTCGTTCGCATCCTGAACCTGCGGCCACGCGGTGCGCTCATGACGGCGCGGATGCCGGTCGTAGCGCCCCGAGGGGCTGACGGTCCAGACCGAACGCTCCCAGCAGTCGCCGCCGGTGGCCAGAGCCACCAACTGCTGTGAGGCTGCGACGAGCGCCGCGTTGTCGGCGACCGGTCCGTGCAACGCCGCGAAATCCAGGCCCAGCTTGTCTTCGGGCGCCCAGTGCGAGGGCACGCAGACGCACAACCAGGGCAGGGCCCCGGTGGCGCCATCGAGCACCGCGAAGTCTTCTTCGAATCCAAGCTCCAGGGGCGTTTCCGAGTCACGCCACAGCCGGGGCGATCGCGCGGCGATTGCATTCAGCGCCGGCGTGGGATCGAAGCCGTCCAGCATGTGCCGCGATTGGCGCGCTTCGAGGACCGAGCGCTTCTCCGCGTACAGCGCCGTTTGCGGATCGAGCGGCGTCAGCTGCAAGGTCTCGGACGGCACACGCCGCAGCCCCGGTTGCATCCGAAACGGAACGGCGATGTGGCGGAAGTCGAAGTCCATCGAAGGCGGGTCGGACAAACAAAAGGCTCCTTGCGGAGCCTATCGTAGCGGGCGCAGTGCGCGATCAGACCCGGCGGCGGTATTCACCGGTGCGGGTATCGATTTCCACCTTGTCGCCCTGGGCCACGAAGATCGGCACGCCGATGTCGAATCCGGTGGAGATCTTGGCGGGCTTGAGCACCTTGCCGGAGGTGTCGCCCTTCACGGCGGGCTCGGTCCAGGTGATTTCGCGCTCGACGCTGGTGGGCAGTTCGACCGACAGGGCCTTGCCCTCGTAGAACACCACGTCGGCGGGCATGCCGTCTTCCAGGTAGTTCAGCGCGTCGCCCATGTTCTCCTTTTCCACCTCGAACTGGTTGAACTCGGAGTCCATGAACACATACATCGGGTCGGCAAAGTAGGAGTAGGTGCACTCCTTCTTGTCCAGCACGATCTGGTCCATCTTGTCGTCGGCCTTGAAGACGACTTCGGTGTTGAAGTTGGCAATCAGGCTCTTGAGCTTCATGCGCACGGTGGCCGAATTGCGGCCGCCGCGGGAGTATTCGGTCTTCAGGACCACCATCGGGTCCTTGCCGTGCATGATGACGTTGCCGGCGCGGATGTCTTGAGCGATTTTCATGGCGAGAGTCTTGCGAGTTAGGCCGCTGGAACGCGCCTCGCGAAAGGCGCGTGGCCGCGGCGGGTGCGCCGTGGCGCTAAGCCTTGCATTTTAGCGTGTTTACGGACGCGCCTTTCCGCCCCCCTTCATGGGAGGTTAAGACGGGGCGGGCATACTCGCCGCACGCATGAGAATTCCCGACTTGCTTCGCCGGCGCCTCGCCCGGCCGGCCATCCACATCGAAACCCTGCTGGCGCTGTGCGCCGCCTTCATCCTGCTGGCGGGAAACGGGCCGTTCTGGCGCGCGGCGCTGGCCAATCGGCCTTGGAGCGAGCCCGGCACCTGGTTGTTCGCCGGCGCCATCTTCGTTTCGCTGTCGGCTTTCTATCTGGCCTTCACGGCGCTTTTTTCCAGCCGGTACACGGTGCGTCCGCTGCTCGCCGTCTTGCTGCTGGTGACGGCCGGGTCCTCGTACTACATGGAGCACTACGCGGTCTATCTGGACCGCGTGATGCTGCGCAACGTGCTGGCCACCAACTACAAGGAGGCGAGCGAGCTGCTGGGGTGGGGGCTGGCCTGGCATCTGCTTGTGTTCGGGGTTCTGCCCGCGGCGCTGCTGTGGTGGCCGCGCCTGAAGCAGCGGCCGCCGCTGCGCGCGCTGGCCGTGCGCACCGGCTGGGTGGCGGGCTCGCTGGTCGTCGGGGCGGCCAGCCTGCTGCTCGTGTTCGCCGATTTCGCTTCCTTGATGCGCAACCATCATGAAGTGCGGCACCTGATCACGCCGGGCAACGTGGTGGCGTCGCTGGCCGGAAACATCTGGGGGCGGGCCAAGCGGCCGGCGGGGCAGGGCCTGCTCGCGGTTGGGGCCGATGCCAAGGCGGCGCCGGCACCCGCGGGCCGCAAGCCACAGCTGCTGGTCCTGGTGGTGGGCGAAACCGCCCGCGCGCAGAACTTCTCGCTGAACGGTTATGCGCGCGACACCAACCCCGAACTGGCGCGCCGCGACGTGATCAATTTCCCGAAGGCGACGGCCTGCGGCACGTCGACGGAAGTGTCGCTGCCGTGCATGTTCTCGCCCTATGGCCGGGCCCATTACGACGAGGAGCAGATCGTCTCCCACCAATCGGTGCTGCACGTGCTGGCACGCGCCGGCGTGAATGTGCTCTGGCGCGACAACCAGTCGGGCTGCAAAGGCGTGTGCGAAGGCTTGCCCAACGAGCAACTCGATCACGCCTCGGTGGAGGGACTTTGCGCCGACGGCCAATGCCTGGACGAGATCCTGCTGCACGGCATGGACCAGGTGCTGCGTGACAAGAGCGGGAACCTGCTGGTGGTGATGCACCAGCTCGGCAGCCACGGCCCGGCCTACTTCAAACGCTACCCGGCGCCGTTCAAGAAGTTCACGCCGGCCTGCGAAACGGATGACCTGCGCCAGTGCAGCCCGCAGGAGATCGTCAACGCCTACGACAACTCGATCCTGTACACCGATCACGTGCTGGGCAAGGTGATCGATTTCCTGGACGGCGCGCAAAAGACCCACGACACCGCGATGCTGTACGTCTCCGACCATGGTGAGTCGTTGGGCGAGGGCGGCCTCTATCTGCACGGCGTTCCCTGGGCGATCGCGCCCGACGTGCAGACGCATGTTCCCTTTGTGCTGTGGCTGTCGCCTGCGTTCCGCCAGAGCCAAGGCCTCGACGCCCAGTGCCTGCGTACGCGCGCGGGCCAGCAGGCAGTGAGCCACGACTACCTGTTTCATACGCTGCTCGGCGTTTTTGGCGTGCAGACGCGCGTTTACGATCCGGCGCTGGACCTGTTCGCACCCTGCCACGTCGCGGCGGCTGGCAGTGTCAGTGCCGAGGGAGCGAAGCGGTAGGCTGCAGGTCGTCAACGACGAACCGCATCAGCTGGGTGAGGAGGTCCGGCTGGGCCAATAGCCGCTCTCGTGCGTTGCGGATGCAGTCGGCCCAGGCCTCGGCATCTGCGAGCGGCAATTCGCCGCCGATGTCATTCCAGGCGCGATGAAACTCGCGCAGCCCGGGTGGCGCGTTCAACCACGCGAGAAAGGCATCCAGCTTGCCGTGATGTGCGTCGTCACCTTGCGGATAGATCTGCCAGACCAAGGGCTTGCCCGCCCACAAGGCGCGCACCAGCGAATCTTCGCCGCGCACGAAATTGAGATCGCAGGCCCACAGCAAATGATCGAAGTCGGGCTGGCTGAGCAGCGGCAGCCAGGAAATCGACAGCAGGCCGCGAGAGTTCCAGTCCGGCGCGGCCGCCTCGATTCGCTTCAGTGCGGCCTGGGCCGCAGCCGTGGCGCGCCCCGCCGTGACCAGCAGGTCGGTGGCGCCCGGTCCACGGGCGCACTGCGCGAGCAGCGGCTCGAGCGCGGCCGGCTCATAGCAAAACAGGCTGACCCGGCGCGCGCCCTCGGTGCGGGCGATCCCTTGCGCGCTCAACCAGCGGGTCGCGTCGAACGCGGATTGCCGGCGCAACAGGTCATGCTCGCGCAGCAGGCCGCCCGTGCCGGCGGTGAAGCCGGGATAGAAGAAGCGGCGGGTCAACCCGGCCGCCGGGCCGGACAACAATGGAGAGGGCAGCCGGTGGTTGCGCTCGGCGAACGACTCGGCCGTGAGGTACTCCAGGTTGATCCACGCCGGCTGCCGGCCGCTCTCGCCCGCTTTGCCGGCGATGGCCGCCTGGAATTGCGGCTCCAGTTCACAACCGAAGGCCTCGATGATCACGTCACCGGGCTGCGCGCCGACTTGCGCAGGCCAGGGCATGACCTGCACGGCCGGTGGCCGCTGCCCTGGGGCGATCCACTCAAGCGCTGCCGCATCGTCCACCCACAGCCGCACCGTTTCACCGCGTTGCGCGAGCTGGACCGCCAAGCGCCAGCACACGCCGATGTCGCCGTGGTTGTCGATGACCTTGCAGAAGATGTCCCAGAGCATGGCGAGCGGATAGGCCTTTGCCGAATTGTCCACAATAGTGCCTGTATGTCCGAGGTTCATTCCGATCAATTGCTGGCGCAGGTTGCCGCGCTGCCGTCGCTGCCGGGTGTCTACCGTTATTTCGGCGCGGACGGCGGCGTGCTCTACGTGGGCAAGGCGCAGAACCTGAAGAAGCGCGTGTCCAGCTACTTCCAGAAGAACCATGGCGGCACGCGCATCGGCCACATGATCGGCAAGATCGTGCGGCTGGAGACGACGGTGGTGCGCTCGGAAGCCGAGGCGCTGCTGCTCGAGAACAACCTGATCAAGACGCTCAACCCGCGCTACAACATCCTGTTTCGCGATGACAAGAGCTATCCCTACCTGAAGATCACCGGCGCACCCGACAAGGTCGGCTTCGTATCGCAGGAAGCTCGCGGCGGGGCTCCGTCGGCAGCCATATTTCCACGCGTGGCCTATTACCGCGGCGGCGTGGACCGCAAGCACCGCTACTTCGGGCCGTATCCCAGCGCGTGGGCGGTGAAGGAATCGATCCAGCTGCTGCAGAAAGTGTTCCGGCTGCGCACCTGCGAAGACACCGTGTTCGCCAATCGCACGCGCCCGTGCCTGCTCTACCAGATCAAGCGCTGCTCGGGACCGTGCGTGAACCTGATCTCGGCGCACGACTACCAGCTTGACGTGCATCACGCCGAGGCCTTCCTGCGCGGCGAAACGCAGGCCGTGCTGTCGGCGCTGGAAACGCGGATGATGCAGCACGCCGACAAGCTGGAGTTCGAGCAAGCGGCTGAACTGCGCAACCAGATGGGCGCGCTGTCCAAGGTGCTGCACCAGCAGTCGGTGGAGACGATCTCCGACAAGGACGTGGACATCCTGGCGGTGAAAGTGCAGGGGGGCAAGGCGTGCGTCAACCTGGCGATGGTGCGCGGTGGCCGGCACCTCGGTGACCGCGCTTACTTCCCCACGCACGTCGAGGATGCCGCTGCGCTGCAGGACTTCGACAGCACGGTGGACGAAGGCGCCCCGGCGGGCGAAGCGGTGCGCGTCGAGGTCCACGTGCTGGAAGCCTTCATCGCGCAGCATTACATCGGCGTGCCGGTGCCGCCGGCCCTCATCACCAGCGAACCGGTGAGCCGCGCGCTGATCGACGCGGTCTCCGAGCAGACCGGCGTGAAGGTCAGCGCCGTGCACAACCCGCGCGAACAGCGCCGGCTGTGGCTGGAAATGGCGCAGAAGAACGCCGACATCCAGCTGGCGCGCCTGCTCGCCGAGGAAGGCTCGCAGCAGGCCCGCACACGTGCGCTGGTGGACGCGCTGGACCTGGCACCGGACAACCTCGACACATTTCGCGTGGAGTGCTTCGATATTTCGCACACTGCCGGCGAAGCGACCCAGGCCTCCTGCGTGGTGTTCCATCACCACAAGATGCAGAACTCCGAATACCGCCGCTACAACATCGAGGGCATCACGCCGGGCGACGATTACGCGGCGATGCGCCAGGTGCTGATGCGCCGCTACAGCAAGCTGGCCGAGACCGGCCGCGATCCGCCCGATGCCACGCCGCCTGAGCCCGATGTGGCGCAGGCAAGCCGGCTGGAAGCGCTTGCGGCGCAACCGGCTGCGGCGGATGCAAGTCCTGCCGATGCGACTTCGACCGCGATTTCCGATGCGGATACGACTGCCACTGCGACGGCGACTGCGTCTGCCGCCAAGCCGGCGCGCGGCGGCGGGGGCGGCGCTGCGCGCTTGCCCGACCTGGTGCTGGTGGACGGCGGCAAAGGGCAAGTCACCATGGCGCGGGAAGTCTTCGCCGAACTCGGGCTGGACCTCGCCGTCATCGTCGGCGTGGAGAAGGGCGCGGGCCGCAAGGTGGGCCTGGAAGAACTGGTGTTCGCCGATGGCCGCGAGAAGGTGTACCTGGGCAAGGATTCCGCGGCCTTGATGCTGGTGGCGCAAATTCGCGATGAAGCACACCGGTTCGCGATCACCGGCATGCGGGCTCGCCGCGCCAAGGTGCGCGTGGGCGGCAGCAGCCTGGAGGACATTCCCGGCATCGGCGCCAAAAAGCGAGCCCGGCTGTTGCAGCGCTTTGGTGGCGTGCGCGGTGTGGCGGCCGCGGGCGTGGACGACATCGCGGGCGTGGAAGGGATTTCGCGCGAGCTCGCCGAGGAGATTTACCGGGCGCTGCACTAGGGGCGCGCGACAGCAGGGTGCCGCGAGCCATGCCAGAATCGGCGCATGTTCCTCACGATCCCGACGATCTTCACCTGGACGCGCATCGTCGCGATTCCACTGATCGTCGGGGTGTTCTACCTGGGCTGGCGCCCGGAGGTGCAGAACCTGATCGCCACCGTGATGTTCGTGGTGTTCGCCCTCACGGACTGGCTCGACGGTTACCTGGCCCGCCGGCTGAACCAGACCTCGTCGTTCGGCGCCTTTCTCGATCCGGTGGCGGACAAGTTCCTGGTGTGCGCCTCGCTGCTGGTGCTGGTGCACTTGCGGCGCGCGGACGTGTTCGTCGCCCTCATCATCATCGGCCGCGAAATCGCCATCTCCGCGCTGCGCGAATGGATGGCCCACATCGGCGCGTCCAAGAGCGTCGCGGTGCACATGCTCGGCAAGATCAAGACCACCGTGCAGATGATCGCGATACCGTTCCTGTTGTTCGACGGGCGACTGTTCGGGTTGATCGATACCGGCCTGTGGGGCACCTGGTTGATCTGGGCCTCGGCGATCCTCACGGTGTGGTCGATGGTGTACTACCTGCAAAAGGCCGTGCCTGAAATCCGCAAACGGGTGCAGTAGGGCGGGCCTCGAATGACTTCCGTGTGGCGGCAGGACCGCCTTGTGGCGGCGATGCCCGCCGTGTTCGTGTTGATCTGGAGCACCGGTTTCGTGGTGGCGCGCCTGGCCATGCCGCAGTCGCCGCCCATGAAATTCCTGGTCTGGCGCTACGTGTTCTCGGTGACCTGTTTTCTGGTGTGGGCCCTGGCGGCGCGAGTCAAGCTCCCGACCGATGCGCGCCAGCTCAAGCACCTTGCCGTCACCGGCATCTTCATCCAGGCGGGCTATCTCGGGGGGGTGTGGAGTGCGGTGAAGCTCGGCATGGGCGCGGGACTCACCGCACTGCTCGTGGGGTTGCAGCCGGTGCTGACGGCGTACTGGGTCTCGTCACGCGGCGGCAGCGTCGCTCCGCGCCAATGGGCCGGGCTGGCGTTTGGATTCGCGGGCCTCGCCTTGGTGGTGTGGGAAAAATTGGGCATTGGCGAGATAACCGCCCTCAACTTCGCATTGGCTGTCCTTGCGCTGATCAGCATCACCGTGGGTACGCTGTACCAGAAGCGCTTCGTCGCCCCGTGCGATGTGCGGGCCGCCGGCCTGGTGCAGATGTGCGCTGCGCTGGCGGTCACGGCGCCCCTGGCTCTGCTGGAATCGGAGCCCATGCACGTGAACGGGGAGCTGATCGGCGCCATGGCCTGGTCGGTTCTTGGCATGACACTCGGCGGCAGCTCATTGCTGTACCTCTTGATCCAGCGCGGCGCCGCCACCGCGGTCACCAGCCTCATGTACCTGGTGCCGCCTTGCACCGCCGTGATGGCCTGGTTGCTGTTCGGTGAAGCAATCACCGCTTTCACCGTCGCCGGCATGGCCTTGGCGGCGGTCGGCGTGAGCCTGGTGGTGCGCTCGCCTGCCCGCCGCGCCGCGGTGCCAGAATGAGCGCCGTATTCGCAAATTCATAACAGGAGTGACGACGTGACCAAGAAAAGAATCGCAGTGATTCCCGGCGACGGGATCGGCAAGGAAGTGATGCCCGAGGGCGTGCGCGTGATGGAAGCGGCAGCGTCGAAGTTCGGCATCGACCTGGCGTTTGACCATTTCGATTTCGCCAGCTGGGACTACTGCGAGAAGCACGGCAAGATGATGCCGGACAACTGGAAAGACCTGGTGGGCAGTCATGACGCGATCTATTTCGGCGCCGTCGGCTGGCCGGAGAAGATCCCCGATCACGTGTCGCTATGGGGATCGCTGCTGCTGTTCCGCCGTGAGTTCGACCAGTACGTGAACCTGCGGCCCGCGCGGCTGATGCCCGGCATCATCGCGCCCGTGGTGCGCCGCGACGGCAGTGCGCGCCAGCCCGGCGAAATCGACATGTACATCGTGCGAGAAAACACCGAGGGCGAATATTCGGCCGTCGGCGGCCGCATGTATCCGGGCACACCGCGCGAGATCGTGATGCAGGAAACGATCATGTCGCGCCATGGCGTCGACAGGGTGCTGAAATTCGCGTTCGAGCTGGCGCAGTCAAGGCCGAAGAAGCACTTGACCTCGGCCACCAAGTCCAACGGGATCGCGATCACCATGCCTTACTGGGATGAGCGTGTCGAAGAGATGGCAAAGGCGTATCCGGGCGTGAAGTGGGACAAGTTCCATATCGACATCCTCACCGCGCACTTCGTGCAGCGCCCCGACTACTTCGACGTGGTGGTCGCGAGCAATCTCTTTGGCGACATCTTGAGCGACCTGGGCCCGGCGTGCACCGGGACCATCGGCATCGCCCCGAGCGCCAACATGAATCCGGATCGGCTGTTCCCTTCGCTGTTCGAACCGGTGCATGGGTCGGCTCCCGACATCTACGGCAAGAAAATCGCCAACCCGATCGGCCAGATCTGGTGCGGCGCAATGATGCTGGAGTTCCTGGGGCACAAGGACGCGCACGATGCGGTGTTGCGCGCGATCGAAAAAGTGCTGCATCCTCAAAGTGGTGCGCCGCGCACCGCGGACATCGGTGGCACCGCCGGCACCTCGGACGTCGGGCGTGCGATCGCTTCCGCGCTGTAAGGTGCGCGCACGCTTTCGCGCATGAAGATTGGCGCGCCGCCGCATCGAAATCGGCTCGCAACCCGCATGGAATCTGGCTAAAAGTGGCTAGAATCCGCGTCCGCGCTGTTGTAAAGCCGCCTATCGTATTGACACAGTATGTGTCCATCGCTTTAATGGGTTGGGTGGCTTGAAGCCGCACAAGACGTCTCCCGCATCCTGCCTTCAACGCGCCGTGCGGCGCCCGCAGGATGGGGAGACATAAAACTTTTAAGAGACACTCCTGTCCAATATTCTCTGCACGAGGGGCCCCTGTGAACAAGACCGAATTGATTGAGCACATCGCAAAGCATGCCGATATCTCCAAGGCCGCGGCCACCCGCGCGCTCGAGTCGATGATCGGCGCCGTCAAGACCACCTTGAAAAAAGGCGGTTCGGTTTCGCTGGTGGGCTTCGGCACGTTCGCGGTGGGCAAACGCGCGGCACGCAGCGGCCGCAATCCGCGCACTGGCGCAGCGATTAAAATCAAGGCAGCCAAGGTTCCCAAGTTCCGTCCCGGCAAGGCGCTCAAGGATGCGCTGAACTGAGCGGGCAGTTTTTCCGGTGGGGTGCTTAGCTCAGCTGGTAGAGCGGCGCGCTTACAAGGCGTAGGTCGGCGGTTCGATCCCGTCAGCACCCACCAAACCTCCAGCGAAGGCGAACACTTGTTCGCCTTTTTGTTTTTTCTAGCGAGTCCAGCATGTTCGATTTCATCCGCAAGCACACCAAGATCATGCAGTTCCTGCTGTTCCTGCTGATCTTTCCTTCCTTCGTGCTGTTCGGACTGCAGGGATACAACCGGTTCAAGGAAGGCGGCGACGCCGTGGCCAAGGTGGACGGCCACGACATCACGCAGGGCGAATGGGACGCCGCGCATCGCCAGGAAGTGGAGCGGCTGCGCCAGCAGATGCCCACCCTGGACGCCAAGCTGCTGGACTCGCCGGCGGCGCGTTACGCCACGCTCGAGCGGATGGTGCGCGACCGCGTGATCGCGGCGGCGGCGGCCAAGGAAAGGCTCAGCGCCAGCGACCAGCGGCTCGCTCGCGAGCTGCAGCAAAACCAGATGATCGCCGCCTTGCGCGGCCCGGACGGCAAGCTGGACATGGCGCAGTATCGGCAACTGGTGGGCCAGCAAGGCCTGACGCCGGAGATGTTCGAGGCCAATGTGCGCGCCGACCTCTCGGCGCGGCAAGTGCTGGCCGCCATCGGCGCTACCGCCTTCGCACCGCCTGCACAAGCGGCGGTTTCGCTGGATGCGCTGCTGGAAAAGCGCGAAGTGCAAGTGGCGCGCTTTGCCGCGGCCGACTACGCCAGCCGCGTGAATCCCACCGACGCCGAACTGGAAGCCTTCTACAAGGCGAGCACCGGCCTGTTCCAGGCGCCGGAGCAGGCCAATATCGACTACGTGGTGCTCGACGCGGAAGCGGTGAAGAAATCCATTCCCCTGAACGAGCAGGACGTGAAGACCTACTACGAGCAGAACATCGGACGGCTCACCGGGCAGGAGGAGCGCCGCGCCAGCCAGATCCTCATCGCCGCGCCCAAGAGCGCCGCGCCGGCCGAGCGTGAAAAAGCCAAGGCCCGCGCCGAGGAACTGCTGGCGCAAGTGAAGAAAGCGCCGGACAGCTTCGCGGAGCTGGCGAAGAAGAATTCGCAGGACACCGCGTCGGCGGCCAACGGCGGCGATCTCGATTTCATCGCCCGCGGCGCGCTGATCAAGCCGTTCGAGGATGCCGTCTTCGCGATGAAGAAGGGCGAGATCGCCGGTCCGGTGGAATCCGACCTGGGCTATCACATCGTCAAGCTCACCGACATCAAGACCCCCAAGCAGCGCAGCTTCGAGGAGATGAAGCCCGAGATCGAGGCGGAACTCAGGAAGCAGCAGGCGCAGCGCAAGGTGGCCGAGAGCGCCGACGCGTTCAGCAACGCCGTCTACGAGCAGTCGGACAGCCTGAAGCCCGCGGCGGAGCGGCTCAAGCTGGAGATCAAGACCGCCACCAACGTGCAGCGCACTCCGGCTGCCGGCGCCACCGGGGCGCTGGCGAACCCGAAGTTCCTGTCAGCGCTGTTCGCGCCCGACAGCATCGAGAAAAAGCGCAACACCGAAGCGGTGGAGATCGCTCCCAACACCCTGGCCTCCGGGCGCGTGACGCAGTACACGCCCGCCCGTGCGCTGCCGTTCGCCGAAGTCAAGGACAAGGTGCGGGAGCGTGTCGTCGCTGCGCGGGCAGCCGAACTGGCCAAGAAGGACGGGGCCGAGAAGCTCGCCGCGTGGAAAGCCAACCCGGCGAGTGCGAACCTGCCGGCGGCTGTGGCCGTGTCGCGCCAGGAAACCCAGCAGCAGCCGCAAGCGGTGGTGGAAGCGGCCTTGCGCGCCGACCCTGCCGCGCTGCCGGCGTTTGCCGGTGTCGATCTGGGCGAGCAAGGCTATGCCGTGGTCAAAGTCGGCAAGGTGGTGACGCGGGAGGCCCCCGCCGCCGACGCCGTCAAGCTGCAAAGCCAGCAGTACGCGCAATGGTGGTCGTCGGCCGAGACGCTCGCGTACTACAACATGCTCAAGGATCGTTTCAAGGTGCAGATTAAAATCGCCAAGCCAATCGGGCTGGAGGAGAAGTGATGAAAGCCAGAACAGTGCGGATCCATGCGGCCGGCGGGCCCGAGGTCCTGAAGATCGAGGAACTCGAGTTGCCTGCGCCGGGCGCGGGTGAAGTGACCATCCGTCACACCGCCATCGGCTTCAATTTCCAGGACGTCTACACGCGTTCGGGTGCATATCCGGCACCCATGCCCACCGGGCTGGGCACGGAAGCGGCGGGCGTGGTGGAAAAAGTCGGGCCGGGGGTAGCGGGCTTCAAGCCCGGCGATCGCGTTTGCTACGCCAGCGGGCCGATGCTGGGCGCATGCGCCAGCCATCGCAACTACCCGGTCGCGCGCCTGCTTCATTCGCCCGACTTCATGGAAGACGAACAGATCGCCGCTGTGCTGCTCAAGGGCATGACGGTGGAGTACCTGATGCAGCGCTGCTATCCCGTCATGCCGGGCGAGTACGTGCTGATGCACGCGGCCGCGGGGGGCGTCGGCTCGCTGGCGGGCCAGTGGGGCCGCCACATCGGCGCGCGGATGATCGGGGTCGCGGGCGGAGCCGACAAGGTGGCGCAGGCCAAAGCCTCCGGCTACGAGTTCTGCATCGACCGCAAGACCGAAGACATCGCGGCGCGGGTGAAGGAAATCACCGGGGGCGCGGGCGTTCCGGTGGTGTATGACTCGGTCGGCAAGGACTCCTTCGAGGCGTCGCTCAACAGCCTGGCGCCGCGCGGCTACTTCGTGTCGTTCGGGACGACCACGGGCGCACCGCCGCCGGTGGCTGCGAGCACCTTGCAGAAAATGGGGTCGCTGTATTTCACGCGCCCGACCCTGGTGACTTACACCGCTTCTTCCCAGGAACTGCAGGATTCCGCCGCGGCGGTGTTCGATGTGTTCCAGCGCGGTGCATTGAAGATCAGCATCAACCAGCGCTACAAGCTGAGCGACATTGCCCGGGCCCACGCCGACCTCGAGGGCGGCAAGACCACCGGCTCCAGCGTGATACTTCCCGACTGACCCGGGAACACTCCCCGGGTCAAACGGGGAGCCCAATCTCGCCAACATCATCGGAAAAGAAGGGAAACGCACATGCCAGCAGCCTACTGGATTGCCCGTTCGCGCATCAACGATCCCGTTGAATACAAGAAGTACGCCGACCTGGTGCCTGCGATCATCGCCGCTCACGGCGGTAAGATTCTCGGGCGCGGCGGCCGCTACCAGATCATGGAAGGTCCCAAGGACTTCCAGCGCTTCGTGGTGATCGAGTTCCCGACGTTGGAAGCCGGCGTGGCCTGCTTCGAGTCGCCCGAATATCAGAAGGCTGCCGCTTACCGCCGCTCCGGTGCGGGCGTGGTAGAAACCGTCATGCTGGAGGCGCTCTAAGCGGCGCGCTGGCTAGCACCAGTGCCGTGGGCGATGTGCCGCGGCAAGGCCATCAAGGAGATAAGCCGTGGGCGTGAAACTGCTGGAACATTTTCTGATCCTCACGCATGACCCGGAAGCAACGCGCGACTGGTTCTGCAACAACCTGGGCATGCGCTCGGGGGATCATCCCGATTTCGGTTTCCCCGTGTACTGGCTGTACATCGGAGACAAGGACGTGGTGCACATCGGCAAGGCGCGCCATTCGAGCCATCAGGACACCTACATGCAGGCGCCCGGCGACGTTAAAGGTGTCGACTACTCGGCCGGCGGGGCCCTGGGGTCCGCCCGCATCGACCATGTGGCTTTCGCCTGCGAAGGCCTCGAGGAGTTCGCAGAGCGCCTCACCGCGAACAAGGTGGAGTTCAGCGAGCGCAAGGCGCACGGCGCTCGGGTCTACCAGCTGTTCATGCGCGAGCCGGTCAACGGCATCAAGGTGGAGCTGAATTTCTCGGAGCAGGAAGCGATCCGCGCAGGGCGTGTGCCGGAGTGGACGAGTACGGGCGCGAACGAAAAGCCCGACGGCGCCAAGAGCTAGCAAGAAGTCGCCCAGGACTTCGTCTCGCGCCTGTGACTTGAATCACCGGCCCAATGAGTCTCGCGGCTGAATCGGTGATCCGGCCCCTGCGGCAGTGGGCATCGCGGATGCCTTTCCGAAACAGGGATTTTTCCTGGGCAAGGAACCGAACTTCGCCAACCTGGACTTCGTGTTCGAGCGATATACCCAGCTCGTACTCGAGAACGGTGAAACGTGGATCGCCAACGATTCGACCGCGCAGGGCAATCCGACGTTCTTCGCGCAAGGCGCCTTCACGTTCCAGTCGCAGACCTTCACCTCCATCACGAACAGCACCGTCACCACCACCACGACGGCCACAACGACCAGCGTAGACCCCAGCTCGGTGCGGACCAACTTTGCAAACCCGAGCGCGCTGGTGGCGGCGAATAGCGCCACATTGGGGACTGGATCCGTGAATTTCGCGGTCGGGTCCACGCAAAACATCCCTTTCACCATCGTGACAAGCTCGCTTTACACGGACGTAAGCGGTCGACTGGCGCCGTCTCCGGGGAGTCGGTACCAGTATGAGTACGACAAACCGGCGAACGTTGCGGACATCACGGGCGCGTGGGTGTTCAACAATCTCGAAAAGCCGGCGCCCCAAGTGACGCTTCAGGTCAGCGGCACCGGTTCCTTGAGCGGCAGAAACGCGACGACGGGCTGCGCCTATTCGGGTGCGCTGACGCCACGCCCGAGCGGCAAGAACGTATTCAATGTGGCGCTCACCGTGACCGGCTGCGCCGATGCCGGCGACTACGCGGGGGTGAGCTACTCGTTCTTGCGGGAGAAGGTGATCATCGACGGCACCTCCGTGCCCGTGCTCATGCTGTTTGCCATCAACACAGCCAAGACGCGCGTGGTCAACCTGCAGATGGCGCGGTAGGAGGAAAACCGCGGGGGAAGATGGGGTGGCTGATGGGGCTCGAACCCACGACAACAGGAATCACAATCCTGGACTCTACCAACTGAGCTACAGCCACCGCAGGGTTGCGATTATACCGGGGGCCCCGGCCCGGCGTCCGGCTTGGCCTGCGGCTTAGTTCACCATCACCAGCTTGCCCTTGACGCCGCGCGACCCCATGTGCGCGTACGCCGCCTTGAGCTCGGCCATGGGCATCGTGCGGTCGATGACGGGCTTGATCTTGCCTTCGCGGTACCAGCGCGTCAGCTCCTGCATCATCGCCGCGTTGGCTTTGGGCTCGTTGCGGGAGAAAGACCCCCAGAACACGCCGACGACGGACGCTTCCTTGAGCAGCGGCAAGTTCAGCGGCAGCGCGGGGATCGGCCCCGCCGCGAAACCGACCACCAGGTAGCGGCCGCGCCGGGCAATGGAGCGGAACGCCGGTTCGGTGAAGTCGCCGCCGACCGGGTCGTAGATCACATCCGGGCCTTTGCCGCCGCAAGCCGCCTTGATCGCGTCGCGCAAGTTCTCCTTGCTGTAGTTGATCGTCGCGTCGGCGCCGATCGACTTGCACAATTCGCACTTCTCGTCGCTGGAGGCCGCGGCGATCACGCGCGCGCCCACCACTTTCGCAATCTGGATCGCCGAGGTGCCGACACCGCCCGCAGCACCGAGCACCAGCACGGTGTCACCGGCCTTGAGCTGGCCGCGGTCGATCAATGCATGGTGCGAGGTGGCGTAGATCATGATGAAAGCGGCTGCGTCGACCAGCGGAAATTCCTGCGGCAGCGGCATGCAGAGTGCCGCCGGAGCCACCGTGTGCGTGCCGAATCCGCCGGTGCCGGACAGGCAGGCGACGTTCTGGCCCACCTGCAACGCGGTTACGCCTTCGCCGACGGCTTCGATCGTTCCCGCGTATTCCGACCCCGGCACGAAGGGCAGCGCCGGCTTCATCTGGTACTTGTTCTGCACGATCAGGAGGTCGGGAAAGTTCAGGCTGGCCGCGGCGATCTTGATCAGCACCTCGCCGGCCTTGGGCGCGGGCGTTGGCAATTCCTTCCACTGCAGCGCGTCGGCGCCGACGGGGTTTTCGCAAAGCCAGGCGTGCATGGTTCCTTCTTTCGCAAAGAGCTGGCGCCATCATAGGCGCACGAAATAGCCTTGGCCGGCGGGAGCGGCGGCCCTTCCACGCCTACAATTCTTTTCGAATCCAGTTCCAATGAAAATCCTGCTTTCCAACGACGACGGCTACCAGGCGCCCGGCATCGTCGCACTCTACGAAGCCATCAAGGACCTCGGCGAAGTGGAGGTGGTGGCGCCGGAGCACAACAACAGCGCGAAGTCGAACGCACTGACGCTGCATTCGCCTTTGTATGTGCATGAGGCGGCCAACGGGTTTCGCTACGTCAACGGCACGCCGGCCGATTGCGTGCATGTCGCGCTCACGGGTCTGCTGGGCTATCGCCCCGACCTGGTGGTCAGCGGCATCAACAACGGCGCCAACATGGGCGACGACACCATCTACTCCGGCACCGTCGGCGCGGCGATGGAAGGTTACCTGTTTGGGATTTCCGCGATCGCTTTCTCGCAAACGCAAAAAGGCTGGGGCCATCTCGATGCGGCCGCGCGCAAGGCGCGCGATCTGGTGCAACAGGTGCTGGCGCAAGGCGCGCCGCAAGCCAAGCCCTTCCTGCTGAACGTCAATATCCCGAATCTGCCGTACGAGGAACTCAAGCCCTTCAAGGTTTCGCGCCTCGGCCGCCGGCATGCGGCGGAGAAGGTGATCTCGCAGACCAGCCCGCATGGCGAGACCATGTACTGGATCGGCGGCGCGGGCCCGGCCAAGGACGATGCGCAGGGCACGGATTTCCACGCGACGGTGCAAGGCCACGTGTCGGTCACGCCGCTGAAGGTGGACCTCACCGACCACGACGAACTCGCGCATTGGGCGCAGGCCTTCGGCCCGCTGGCCGCAAGCAAGGCGCGGGGCTGAATGTCGCGCAGGCCCGGTTTTCCGGCGCGGCTCGGGCCTGCCCCAGCTGCCCCTGGCAAGCGCCCTGCGCCGGCGACTCGGCAAGTTCCTGCGGCGCAGCCTCGCGCGGCGGTGGGCGTGGGCATGGATTCCCATGCGGTGCGAATGCGCATGGTGCAAAGGCTGGCCGCGGGCGGCATCGCGAATGCGAGCGTGCTCGCGGCCATGGGCGCCGTGGAGCGGCACCGTTTCGTCGACAGCGCACTGGTGAACCAGTCCTACGAGGACACCAGCTTGCCGATCGGCCTGGGCCAGACCATCTCCAAGCCGAGTGTCGTCGCGCGCATGATCGAACTGCTGCTGGCCGGCACGCCCAGCGCGTCCGGCAAGCTCGGGCGCGTGCTCGAAATTGGCACAGGTTGCGGCTATCAGGCGGCGGTGCTTAGCGTGGTCGCGACCGAGGTGTACAGCATCGAGCGCTTGCGCGGGCTGCACGACAAGGCGCGCGACAACTTGCGGCCGTTTCGCCTGGCCAATGTGCACTTGCTGTTCGGCGACGGCATGGCCGGATTCGCCAAGGGCGCGCCGTATGCCGGGATCATCGCGGCCGCCGGCGGCGAGGCGGTTCCGCAAGCGTGGATCGACCAACTGGCGGTCGGAGGCCGCATCGTGGCGCCCACGCTCACGGCGTCAGGGCATCAAGCGCTGGTTGTGATGGAGAAGACGCCTCGTGAAATGAAACAAACTGTGCTTGAGGCGGTTCACTTCGTACCCCTAAAATCAGGAATCGCTTGAAGAAAGATTACAAGATGCTCGAGTTGCGCGGTCGCCGGTGGATGTGGGCAGCGGGGGTGCTGGCGGCGAGCATGCTTGCCGGGTGCGCTTCCGGCTCACGCCGGCCCGCGCCGGTGGAGGATCGAAGCGTTGGCGCGCACGCGCCCGCGGCCGCCGGCACGGCGAATACGGGCGAAGCGCCGAAGCCGCCGCCCGGAAGCGAGAACCAGGGCAAACCCGGCTACTACACGATCCGCCCGGGCGACACGCTGATTCGCATCGCCCTGGACAGCGGCCAGAACTGGCGCGACATCGCGCGCTGGAACAACATCGACAACCCGAACGTCATCGAAGTGGGCCAGGTGCTGCGGGTGATCCCGCCTGCCGGATCGACCGAGGTCGCCGTGGCGCGGCCCGTCGTCCCCGGCGTGGTGGTGCCCAGTGGCGCCGCGGCGCCCTCAGCCAGCGCGCCGCGCGCGGGATCGTCCGCGCCGCAAGCGAGCTTGCCGCCGCCGGCCAACGCGCCGCCGCCGAGCGCCGGCGAAGATGATCTGGCCTGGACCTGGCCGACTGCCGGCGCCGCCACCGTCCTGGCCGGCTTCGACGAGCAGCGCAACAAGGGCCTGGACATCGCTGGCAAGGCCGGCGACCCGGTGCTGGCCACCGCGGACGGGCGCGTCGTGTACGCCGGGGCGGGCCTGCGTGGCTACGGCAACCTGATCATCCTGAAACACAACAACACCTTCCTCTCCGCCTACGCGCACAACCAGACCCTGCTGGTGAAAGAAGACCAGTCCGTGCGCAAGGGCCAGAAGATTGCCGAGATGGGCAGCAGCGACGCCGACCGCGTGAAGCTGCATTTCGAGATCCGCCGGCAAGGCAAGCCTGTGGATCCGGCAAAGTACCTGCCGCCGAAGTAGCATGAAAAAGCGCGGCGAACACGGCGGCCCGGCTCGCATCGGCCGCAGCGGCAACGGCGATGCGCCTGCTGCCGCTGCCCTTGGCAGCGACAGTCCGGTCTTCGCCACCGCCGCGCAAGGGCCACGCGCGCGCAAGCTGCCCGCGGAGATCGCCGGCGAAGCCAGCGACATCCTCACGATGTATTTGCGCGAGGTGCGGCGCACGGAGCTGTTCACGCCGCAGCAGGAGTTCGAGACCGCCGCCCGCGCGCGGGCCGGTGATTTTTCGGCGCGGCAGTCGATGATCGAGCACAACCTGCGGCTGGTCGTGAGCATCGCCAAGGGCTACCTGGGGCGCGGCGTACCTTTGTCGGACCTGATCGAGGAAGGCAACCTCGGCCTGATGCACGCGATCGACAAGTTCGAGCCCGAGCGCGGATTTCGCTTTTCCACCTACGCCACCTGGTGGATTCGCCAATCCGTCGAGCGCGCCGTCATGAACCAGGGCCGCGTGATCCGCCTGCCCGTGCACGTGGTGCGCGAACTGCAGCAGGTGCTGCGCGCCCGCCGCACGCTGGAGAACGATCCTGAATTCGCGGCCGCGCGCAAGGGCTATGAAGGCGAGGGTGTTCGCGTCGAAGATGTGGCGGCCTTGCTCGGGCGCGAGGTGCAGGAAGTGGCCGAGCTGCTGGCGCTCGCGGAGACGCCCAGATCGCTTGACGCCGCGATGGACGGCGAGGACGAGCACACCTTGGCCGACTCGCTGTCCGATGAATGGGCGGATGACCCGACGGGGGTCGCGCAGAACCACGAAGTCGAGCGGCTGTTGAACAACTGGATCGAGGCCTTGTCGCAGCGCGAAAAGGAAGTACTGGAAGGCCGCTTCGGACTGCACGACAGGGAACCCGAGACGCTGGAAGTGCTCAGCGACCGGCTGGGGCTCACGCGCGAACGGGTGCGCCAGATCCAGAACGAGGCGCTGCTGAAGCTCAAGCGCCACATGGCGCGCAACGGCATCGGCAAAGAGGCGCTGTTCTAGCGTGAACGTCTTCCCCTTCCCCCATCGGGGGGGAAGGCCGGGATGGGGGGCTCCTGATAAAGCCGCAGGCCAACTCATGGTTTCGACTGGTACAGTCGAAACCATGAGTTGGCCGGTCCTCGTTTTCGACATCGAATCCATTCCGGACGTCGCCGGCCTGCGGCTGCTGCGCGACGACCCCGCGGGCGCCACCGACCAATGGGTCTATTCCGCCTGGTGCGACGAGCGCGAGGGCGCGGGCAAGAGCAACTTCATGCCGCTGCATTTGCAGCGCGTGCTGGTGATCAGCTGCGTGTTTCGCAATGCCGAGGGCTTGCGCGTGCACTCGTTCGTCGACCGCGATGGCGCGAGCGAAGGCAAGGTCATCCAGACCTTCTTCAATACCCTGGAAAAGCACGTGCCGCAGCTGGTGAGCTGGAACGGTGGCGGCTTCGACTTGCCGGTGCTGCATTACCGCGGATTGCGTCACGGCGTGGTCGCGGACAAGTACTGGTCCATGGGCGAAGAGGGCGGCGCCGACGCGCGCGAGTTCAAGTACAACAACTACATCAGCCGCTACCACATGCGGCATCTCGACCTGATGGACCTGCTGGCGATGTACCAGCCGAAGAACAACGCGCCGCTGGACGCGATGGCCAAACTCTGCGGTTTTCCCGGCAAGCTGGGCATGGACGGCTCGCAGGTGTACTCCGCTTTCCTCGAGGGCAAGACCGAGGACATCCGCCGCTACTGCGAGACGGATGTGATGAACACCTACCTGGTGTATTGCCGCTTCCAGAAGATGCGCGGCGGCCTCACCGAAGCCGAATACGAGCAGGAGATCGCACTGGCGAAGGACACGCTCGCCGGCCTGGTCCCCGCCGAGCCGCACTGGCAGGAATACCTGGCCGCGTGGGGCTGAGCGCGGGCGCCTGAGACAATCGGGCATGTCCGATGAAGTTGAAAATGCGCCACCCTTGCCCGAGGGCTGGCTGAAAGTCGATGCGCTCGACGCCGACGCGCGGGGGGTCGCCCGCCGCGCCGACGGCAAGGTGGTGTTCATCGAAGGCGCGCTGCCCTTCGAGCTGGTTTCCTCCAACGTCCACCGAAAGAAGAACAACTGGGAGCAAGGCACGCTCACCGCGCTGCACCGCGAGTCGTCGCAGCGCGTGGTGCCACGCTGTCCGCATTTCGGATTGCATGAAGGCGCCTGCGGCGGTTGCAAGATGCAGCACCTGCACGTGGCCGCCCAGGTGGCCATCAAGCAGCGGGTGCTCGAAGACAACCTCTGGCACCTGGGCAAGGTGAAGGCCGACAATGTGTTGCGTCCGATTGAAGGGCCGGCCTGGGGTTACCGCTGGCGCGCCCGTTTTTCGGTGCGCCACGTGCACAAGAAGGGCACGGTGCTGGTGGGCTTCCACGAGCGCAAGAGCCGCTACGTCGCGGACATTCGCGAATGCCACGTGGTGCCGCCGCATGTGAGCGATTTGCTGATGCCGTTGCGCGAGCTGATCGGCTCGCTCGACGCCATCGAGACCTGCCCGCAGATCGAGTTGGCCTGCGGCGACGAAGTCACGGCGCTGGTGCTGCGGCATCTGGAGCCGCTGAGCGCGTCCGACCTGGCCAAGCTGCGCGCCTTCGCGAACGAGCATCCACCGGTGCAATGGTGGTTGCAGTCCAAGGGACCCGATACGGTGAAGCTGCTGGACGAGCCTTCGGAGGGTTCCGCGGGCCCCACGCTGAGCTACGCGATTCCCGAATTCGGCATCACCATGCCGTTCAAGCCGACCGACTTCACGCAGGTCAATCCGCACGTCAATCGCGTGCTGGTGGCGCGCGCCATGCGCTTGCTGGATGCACAGCCCGACGAGCGCGTGATCGACTGGTTCTGCGGCCTGGGTAATTTCACGCTGCCGATTGCGACGCGCGCGCGCGAGGTGCTCGGCCTGGAAGGAAGCGAGGCGCTGGTGGTGCGCTCTCGCGAAAACTACGCGAGCAATCAGCGGGCGAGGGACGGCAAGCGGCCCCTGGGCGCAGTGACCTTCGCCGCCCGCAACCTGTTCGAGATGACGCCGCAGCAACTGGTCGCGGACGGGCCCGCCGATCGCTGGCTGGTCGACCCGCCGCGCGAAGGAGCTTTCGCCCTGGCGAAAGCCATGGTGGATTTGCACCAGCAGCCGGAGTTGCGCGGCAGCTGGACGCCGCCGCGCCGCATCGTGTACGTCAGCTGCAACCCGGCGACGCTGGCCCGCGACGCGGGCCTGCTGGTGCATCAGGGCGGCTATGAGTGCACGGCGGCGGGGGTGGTGAACATGTTCCCGCACACCGCGCACGTGGAATCCATCGCCGTGTTCGACAGCGCAGTAAACAAAAACGGGGCCTGAAGGCCCCGTTTTTGGCAGTCGACGCGTCTTTAATCGCGTTCGCCGCCCGCGATGCCCAGCAGCATCAGCAAGCTCTGGAACACGTTGTACGCGTCCAGGTACAAGGCCAGCGTGGCGGTGATGTAGTTGGTCTCGCCGCCGTCGACAATGCGCTTGAGGTCATACAACATGTAGGCGCTGAAAACGCCGATCGCCATCACGCTGATCACCAGCATGCCGGTGGTGGAACCGACGAACACATTGATGATGCCGCCGATCATGATGGCCAGCGCGCCGACGAACAGCCACTTGCCCATGCCCGACAGGTCGCGCTTGATGATGCTGGACAGGCTGGCCATGACGAAGAACACCCCTGCGGTGCCGCCGAAGGCCGTCATCACCAGGCTGGGGCCGTTCTTGAAACCCAGGACCATCGCGATCAGCCGCGAGAGCATCAAGCCCATGAAAAAGGTGAACGCCAGCAGCACCGGCACGCCGGCCGCCGAATTCTTGGTTTTTTCGATCGCGAAGATGAAGCCGAAGGCGCCGACGAGGAAAACGACCAAGCCGAATCCGCCGGACAGTGTGTTGGTGATCCCGGTGGCCACGCCGATCCAGGCGCCCAGCACCGTGGGCAGCAAGCTCAAGGCCAGCAGCCAGTAGGTGTTGCGCAGGACGCGGTTGCGCTGTTCCAGCGGGACGGCGTAGCCGTAATTCGCGGAGGTGACTTGCTCGTTCATATCCAGCTCTCCTTATGCCTGACGGCAGTTAGATGGGCGCATTCTAGGTTGGTTCAAGGCCCGGAAGCATAAAGGCCGTACTGGGCGCACGGCGTCGCTCAACAGCCGCTATGCTTCGAGCTCGATCAACCTACGTGCGGAGCGACGTCCATGAAACAGAAACTGGGGCTGGAACTGGCTGACGTCAAGGCCATCGCTGGCGCAGCCGAAGCGGAGGCGTTGAAGAACCACTGGGCCGTCAGCATCGCCATCGTCGACGACGGCGGGCACCTTTTGTGGCTGCAACGGCTGGATGGCGCGCCGCCGATTTCGGCCCACATCGCGCCGGCGAAGGCGAATACGGCCGCGTTGGGCCGGCGTGAGAGCCGCGTGTACGAGGAGGTGATCAACGGCGGGCGCTTCTCGTTCCTCAGCGCACCCGATCTCAAAGGCATGCTCGAGGGCGCGGTCCCCATCTTGAAGGACGGTCAATGCCTGGGCGCGGTCGGCGTCAGCGGAGTGAAGTCGAGCGACGACGTGCAGATCGCCCGCGCCGGAATCGCGGCGCTCGGCCTCTGACGCTAGAGCAGCTGCGCAACTGTGCAGGAGCGCAGCGGCGTCCCGCCCTACCTGGTTTGCGGCTCGGTGATGAAGCCGATCTTGCGCAGCCCCGCCTGCTGCGCAGCCGACATCGCCTGCGCCACCCGTTCGTAGCGCACGGCCTTGTCGCCGCGGATGTGCAGTTCGGGTTGGGGGCTCTTTGCCGCCGCGTCCTTCAGCAGGCGCGGCAGGTCGCCGTCCTCGATGCGGTTCTCGTTCCAGTAATACGCGCCTTGCGCATCCACCGACAGCCGCACCGTTTCCGGCTTGGCGTCCTGCGGCTGGCTGCTGGCGCGGGGCAGATCGATTTCAACGGAATGCTTCATCACGGGGACTGTGATGATGAAGATGATCAGCAGCACCAGCATGACGTCCACCAGCGGTGTCATGTTGATCTCGTTCATCACCTCGTCGGTTTCGTCTTGCGTGCCGAAGGCCATGTCAGCTCCGGTTCTTCATGGGCACGACCTTGGGGCCGCCGTTGCCGGACACCCGCGCGCCGGTGAGGAAGTAGGCGTGCAGGTCGTGCGAAAAACGATTCAGCCGGTGCAGCACCGACTTGTTGCCTCGCACCAGCGCGTTGTAGCCCAGGACCGCGGGAATGGCGACCGCCAATCCCAGCGCCGTCATGATCAAGGCCTCGCCGATGGGCCCGGCTACCTTGTCGATGGTGGCCTGGCCCGCGGCGCTGATGGACATCAAGGCGTGATAGATGCCCCAGACGGTGCCCAGCAGGCCGACGAAGGGCGCGGTCGAGCCGACCGAGGCCAGCACGGCCAGCCCCGATTGCAGCCGCGCCGTTGCGGCATCGATGGAATTTCGCAGGGAGCGGGTCAGCCATTCGCTGACATCGAGCGAATCGTGCAGCGTGGGCTGCGCATGATGGTGGGCCGTCGCCTCCCGGCCCTCCAATGCCAATGCGCGAAACGGATTCCCCGGGTCCTCGCCCAACTTGCTCAACCCGTCACCAAAGTCCGAGGCGTGCCAGAAGCTTTCCGCCGCGCGGGCCTGGGCGGCGAACCTGCGCAGGTCCAACGCCTTGACGATGATGACGATCCACGTCGATAAGGACATCACCAGCAGCAGCAGTGCAACACCCCGGGTGACGATGTCCCCTTGGTTCCACAAATTGGCCAGGCCGAATTGATTGTTCATGTCGCTTGCTACTCCAGCACAAAATTGATCGGTACGTTCACCCACATGGCTTCGGGCACGCCGCCGCGC
Source organism: Ramlibacter sp. (assembly GCA_028292185.1). GTDB lineage: Bacteria > Pseudomonadota > Gammaproteobacteria > Burkholderiales > Burkholderiaceae_C > Ramlibacter. The sequence goes on from JAQGMT010000314.1 coordinate 32,500, forward strand.
TTGCCTGGCACATAGCGCCATTTCATTGCCGTGGCCTTGGCAGCCTGGTCCAGCCGTTCGAAGCCGCTGGATTGCCGCACCTCCGCTTGTTGCGGCAGGCCATCGACGCCGATGAACACGCGCACCACCACTTTGCCTTGTTCGCCCAGGCGTTTGCTGATCGCCGGGTAAGGGGGCTTGGGATTTTGCAGGTAATCGGCGTCGCTCGTCGGCAGCTCGATGCGCGCCGGGGCGGGGGCAGCGGCAGGCGGGGAGGGGGCGGGCGCCACCGGTGCCGCGATCGGCGGAGCCGGCGGCTGCGGCGCCGTGACGCCGGTCGGCGCGTTCGGTGCTGGCGGCGCATCGCGAATGGCGAGAGGTTGCGGCGCGGGCGGCGGCACGCGCTCCACCTTCTTGACGGTTTGGGGCTTGACTCGCGGGGGCGGCTCGGGTGGCGGCGCCGGCGTTGGCTCGTTCTTCGGCTGCGGCGGCGTCACCAACTCGCTCAGGATCTCCACGGGCACAATTATTTCAACCGTGCGGCGCAACAGCCCGCTCTGCAATGCCCACAGGGCGGCGGCGTGAAACAGCACCACGCTGCCGCCGATGACGATATAGCGGTGGGACTGGCGCACGGAAGAATAGGCGGGAGCGGGCAAACCTGAAGTGTAGAAGGCTGGGGGCGCGCACCCGGCGCGCGATCTCAGGCTTGCGCGGCCGCTGTTTCGCGATGCAGGCAGGCGACCGGCTGCAAGGCGCTGCATTGGGCAACCACCTCGCGGGCGCAGCCTTCACACTGCCCGCACTGCGTCGCGACGCCCAGTTCGAACTGCACATCGTCGAAATCCATGCCGGCGCGCACATGCCGGGCAATTTCGCGGTCGGAGACACGGCGGCAGACGCAAACGATCATGGCGGGGTTCGGTGAGGTGAATCAGTGCATAAATTATAAACACGAATCGATCTCATTTATAATTGACCAATCTTAAGTTGGGGGTAAACCATGCTGCAGACCTTGCTGATTGCTTTCCGGGAGGGGCTCGAAGCCCTGCTCATCGTGGCGATAGCCGCGCTGTACCTGCGGCGCACCGGCCGTGAAGGGCTTGTGTCCGCAATTCGAGCGGGCGTGGTGGGCGCGCTTGCGCTCTCGGCCGTCCTCGGCATCGTGCTGGCTCAGGTGGGTGCGCTTTCGCCCGCCTGGGAGGGCGTGATGGCGTGGATAGCCGCCGCTGCCGTGATCAGTTGCACGGCCCACATGCTGCGCATGGGCCGGCACATGAAAAAGCACATCGATGGCCGGCTGGGGAATGCCGCCGAGCAGCAGGGCCGCAGCGCCTGGTGGGCGGTGTTCGCATTCGCGCTGTTCATGGTGGGCCGCGAAGGCGTGGAGACGGCCACCATGATCGCGGCGCTTGCAGTCAACGGCGACCTGCGACACATGGCCGTCGGCGGCGCGCTCGGATTCGCGCTGGCTGCGTGGATTGCGTGGCTCTGGACGCAGCATGGCAGCAAGGTCAACCTGGCCCGCTTCTTCCAGGTGACGGCGGTATTCATGATCGCCTTCTCCGCGCAGCTGCTGCTACACGGGTTCCATGAATTCACCGAGGCGGGCTTGGTGCCGGGCATCGACAACGCCTGGTGGCATCAAGCCACGGAAGATCTGGCCGAGGGCACCGTGGCCCAGGTGATCTCCGTGCTGATGGTGGCAGTGCCGTCGATCTGGCTGGTCGGCGCCTTCTGGAAGGACCGGCGCAGCGCGCGCGTGGCCGGTTAGCTCAGCTCGCCCGCGGCCTGCAGCTGCAGGTAGTTCTGCAGGCCGATCTTCGCCAGCACGTCGATCTGGGTTTCCAGGTAGTCGATGTGCTCCTCGGTATCTTTCAGGATGTCCTCGAGGATCTCGCGCGACACGTAGTCCCGCACGCTCTCGCAGTGCGCGATGCCGTCTTTCACCGCGGCCTGCGCGCCACGTTCGCTGCGCAAATCGCAGTCGAGGATCTCGGGCACGTCCTCGCCCACCAGCAACTTGCCCAGGTCCTGCAGGTTGGGCAGCCCATCGAGCATCAGGATGCGTTCCATCAAGCGGTCGGCGTGCTTCATTTCGCCGATGGACTCCTCATACTCCTTCTTCGCCAGCCGCTCGAAGCCCCAATGCTTGAGGATGCGGTAGTGCAGGAAGTATTGGTTGGTGGCAGTGAGCTCGTTTCGCAGCTGCGCCTGAAGGTGCTGGATGACTTGGGGATCGCCTTGCATGGTGCACTCCGCGGTATCTGAGGCGCGATTGTGGCCGATCCCCGGCTTGCCGGGTAGCCGTCAATACTCGAGCCGCTCCGGCCGGATCTCCTGCAGGATCGTGGTGGCGATTTCCTCGATCGACTTGGTCGTCGTGCTCAGCCACCGGATGCCCGCGCGCCGCATCATCGCTTCGGCCTCGCCCACTTCCATGCGGCAGTTCTCCAGCGCGGCATAGCGCGAATTCGGGCGCCGCTCGTTGCGGATTTCGGCCAGGCGCTCCGGCTGGATCGTCAGGCCGAAGATCTTCTTGGTGTACGGCACCACCGCGCCGGGCAGCTGCTGGCGCTCGAAGTCTTCGGGGATCAGCGGGTAGTTGGCCGCCTTCAGGCCGTACTGCATGGCCAGGTACAGCGAGGTCGGCGTCTTGCCGCTGCGGCTCACGCCCACCAGGATCACGTCGGCGTGCTCCAGGTCCCGATTGGACTGGCCGTCATCGTGCGCCAGGCTGAAGTTGATCGCTTCGATGCGGTCGTGGTACTCCTTGCTTCGGCTCACGTCCGAGAAGCGGCCGATGCGATGGTTCGACTTCAGCCCGAGTTCGATCTCCAGCGGCCGCACGAAAGTGCCGAACATGTCCAGCAACATGCCTTTGCAGCCGTCCTCCAGCACCTTCAGGATCTCGACGTTGACCAGGGTGGTGAACACGATGGGCTTAAGGCCCTCGATGCCGGCTGTGTGGTTGACCTGGCGCACCGCTTGATGAGCTTTGTCTACGCTGTCGACGAAGGGCAGGCGCACGTGTCGCGGCTTGAACTCGAACTGCGCCAGGATGGCGTTGCCGAAGGTTTCGGCCGTGATGCCGGTGCCGTCGGAGATGAAAAAAACGGTGCGCGTGTGCATGAGCTGGCCCTTGTGGTTCGGCGTCGGCTGCGAGCCCGCTGAAGGGCGGCGCGGCCTACAATGAAGGCAATTATCCGATTCCCCCGCGCATGTCCCGCTTCGGCCCATTCGAACAACATCCAAGCCCGACGCCTGGCCATGCCGCGCCGCTGCACCGCAGCGCAGACCCGCTTTTTACTTTTGGAGCTTTCCCATGTCTGCACTTGCACGGCCCACCGCCACGGAGAATCGCCTAGGCAACCTGCTGGTTGTTCCGTTTGAAAACCTGAGAATGAGCGACGTCGAGAGCGTCGGCGGCAAGAACGCCAGCCTCGGCGAGATGATCTCGCAGCTGCCCGACGGCGTGCGCGTACCCACGGGGTTCGCGACCACCGCCTTCGCTTTCCGCCAGTTCCTCGCCCATGCCGGCCTTGCGCAACGCATCGCCGACCGCTTGAGCTCACTCGACACCGAAGACGTCCGCGCGCTGGCTGCGGCCGGTGCCGAAATTCGCGGCTGGATCGAAGCCCAACCTTTCCCGGCCGACCTGGAAGACGCCATCCGTACTTCCTTCGCCGCCTTGTCCGCAGGCAATGCGAAGGCGAGTTTCGCCGTGCGCTCGTCGGCCACTGCCGAGGACCTGCCCGACGCATCCTTCGCCGGGCAGCAGGAAACTTTCCTGAACGTGGTCGGCATCGACGGGGTGCTGCACAAGATGAAAGAGGTGTTCGCGTCGCTGTACAACGATCGCGCCATCAGCTATCGCGTGCACAAGGGCTTCGCCCATTCGAATGTGGCGCTGTCGGCCGGCGTGCAGCGGATGGTGCGCAGCGACCTGGGCGCCGCGGGCGTGATGTTCACGATCGACACCGAATCCGGCTTCGACCAGGTGGTGTTCATCACCTCCAGTTATGGCCTGGGCGAGACGGTGGTGCAAGGCGCGGTGAATCCCGACGAGTTCTACGTCCACAAGCCGATGCTGGCGGCGGGCAAGCGCGCGGTGATCCGCCGCAACCTGGGTTCCAAGCTGATCCAGATGGTGTTCGCCGACGCGGGCGACGGTGCGGGGAAGCTGGTGAAGACCACGGACGTGCCGCTGGAAATGCGCAACCGCTATTCGCTGACCGACGCTGAAGTGGAGGAGCTCGCGCGCTTCGCGCTGCTGATCGAGCGCCACTACGGCCGGCCGATGGACATCGAATGGGGCAAGGACGGCATCGATGGCCAGATCTACATCCTGCAGGCGCGGCCGGAAACGGTGAAGAGCCAGCAGCACGGCAAGCCCGAGATGCGCTACAAGCTCAAGGGGCGCGCCGCGGTGCTGGCCGAGGGCCGCGCCATCGGCCAGAAGATCGGCACCGGGCCGGTGCGCCTGGTGCACAGCGTGCGTGAGATGGACAAGGTGCAGGCCGGCGACGTGCTGGTCACCGACATGACCGACCCGAACTGGGAGCCGGTGATGAAGCGAGCCAGTGCCATCGTCACCAACCGCGGCGGCCGCACCTGCCACGCCGCGATCATCGCGCGTGAACTGGGCATCCCCGCAGTGGTCGGCTGCGGCGACGCCACCGAACACCTCAAGGACGGCACGCTGGTGACGGTGAGCTGCGCCGAAGGCGACACCGGCTTCATCTACGACGGCCTGCTGGAAACCGAAATAACGGAGGTCCGGCGCGGCGCGATGCCCAAGTGCCCGGTGAAGATCACGATGAACATCGGCAACCCGCAACTGGCGTTCGACTTCTGCCAGCTGCCCAACGAAGGCGTTGGCCTGGCGCGGCTCGAGTTCATCATCAACAACAACATCGGCGTCCATCCGAAAGCCATCCTCGACTATCCCAACGTCGATGCCGACCTGAAGAAAGCGGTGGAGTCGGTTGCGCGCGGCCACGCGTCGCCACGCGCGTTCTATGTCGACAAGGTCGCCGAGGGGATCGCGACCATCGCCGCCGCCTTCTGGCCCAAGCCGGTGATCGTTCGCCTGTCGGATTTCAAGAGCAATGAATACCGCAAATTGATCGGCGGCTCGCGTTACGAACCCGAGGAAGAGAACCCGATGCTGGGCTTTCGCGGCGCCGCGCGCTACATCAGCGCGGAGTTCCGCGAGGCGTTCGCGATGGAGTGCGAGGCGCTGCGCCGGGTGCGCAACGAGATGGGCCTGGTCAACGTGCAGGTGATGGTGCCGTTCGTGCGCACGCTGGGGCAAGCCGACCGTGTCACGAAGCTGCTGGCCGAGCAGGGGCTCAAGCGAGGCGAGGGCGGCGACGGGAGCGCCGAGTCCAAGCTCAAGATCATCATGATGTGCGAGGTCCCGAGCAACGCGATCCTGGCCGACCAGTTCCTTGAATACTTCGACGGGTTCTCGATCGGCTCCAACGACCTGACCCAGCTCACCTTGGGGCTGGACCGCGACTCCGGCCTGGAACTGCTCGCGGCGGATTTCGACGAGCGCGATCCGGCCGTCAAGGCGATGCTCAGTCGCTCCATCAAGGCTTGCCTCGCGCAAGGCAAGTACGTCGGCATCTGCGGACAGGGGCCCAGCGATCACCCCGACTTCGCGCAATGGCTGGTGGACGAGGGCATCACCTCGATCTCGCTGAACCCCGACAGCGTGATCGCCACCTGGCAGCAACTGGCCGGCGTCTGACCCATTCGACCGCGCCGTGGTCCGGGTGCATGACCGGCGCCTTGGCGAAAACCTAGGGATTACCCCAGCGCTTTGCGAGCGCTTGGGCCTTGGCTGCGCCCTTGCGCATAAGTCAGCTTGGCTTCAGACTTAGGTTGTAACTGGCTGGCTCGCCGGCCCAACAACTAAAGGAGACCTTCATGGCACATGCTTCGGCAAATGCTGGCGTCGCGCCCGCCGCCTCGGTACCCATGACCCGCGAAGAGAAGAAGGTGATCTTCGCCTCTTCGCTGGGAACCGTATT
>JAQGMT010000317.1 GCA_028292185.1 Ramlibacter sp.
GAATCCGCAGGGCATCCGCATCGGGCAGGACAAGAGCCGCAACAAGAGCGCGGTGAAGGTGTGGGACCAGCGCGCCTACAAGGACTACGACGACACCCAGGAGCTGGGCACGCGCAACATCAAGGTCGCGCTGCGGCGCTTGCGCAAGTTCGCGCGCGAAGGCGCTGCCGACGAGCTGGACCTCGACGACACGATCCGCTCCACCGCCGCCAACGCGGGCTGGCTCGACATCAAGATGGTGCCCGAGCGGCACAACAACGTGAAGGTGCTGCTGCTGATGGACGTCGGCGGCACGATGGACGAACACATCCACCGCGTCGAGGAGATGTTCTCCGCCGCGAAGGCGGAGTTCAAGCACCTGGAGTTCTATTACTTCCACAACTGCGTGTACGACTTCATGTGGAAGAACAACCGGCGCCGCTTCTCCGAGAAGTTCGCCACCTGGGACATCATCCGCAAGTACAACAAGGACTACAAGCTGATCTTCGTCGGCGATGCGACGATGAGCCCGTACGAGATCCTGCAGCCCGGCGGCAGCGTCGAGTACAACAACGAGGAAGCCGGCGCCGAGTGGATCCAGCGCCTGACCAACGCCTTCCCGAAATTCGCGTGGGTGAATCCCGAGCCGCAAGGCGTGTGGCAGTACCGCCAGAGCATCAGCGTCATCCAGCAATTGATGAACCAGCGCATGTACCCGCTGACGATCAAGGGCCTGGAGGAAGCGATGCGGCTCCTCTCCAAGTGAGGGAGCTTCCCCTTCCCCCTCGCGGAGGGGGAAGGCCGGGAAGGGGGAGCCAACAGCACGGCCGGAACGGCGGCTGCAGCGCGCCACTTACAATGGCGCGCTCGCCTGCCGCCGTAGTTCAATGGATAGAACGAGCGCCTCCTAAGCGCTAGATACAGGTTCGATTCCTGTCGGTGGTACCAACTCGTTTTGCGGCACGGCCGCAGGAACTCGATCGATGGCTGACACTGCATCGCCTTCGTGGGGCCAGTTGCCGTCGCACGGCCGCTTCGGCTATCACGCTATCGGAAACCGCCCGGCGCTGCATTGGCCAGGCGGCGCCAGGCTGGCGGTCTACATCGGCTTCAACATCGAACATTTCGCGTTCGGCGAGGGCCTGGGCGCCCACCTCGCCCCCGCGTCGCCCCAGCCGGATGTGCTGAACTATTCGTGGCGCGAATACGGCAACCGGGTGGGCGTCTGGCGCTGTCTGGACCTGTTCGACGAGCTCGGTTTTCCGACCGGAGCGATCGTCAACACGGCGATTTACGACCACTGCCCGGAGGTGATCGAGGCCTTCGCCGCGCGCGGCGACGAGCTGATCGCGCACGGTCACAGCAACGCGCAGCGGCAGGGCACGATGGCGGTGGAGGAGGAGCGGGCCCTGATCGTGCATTGCCGCGAGCGCATGACCAAGGCGCATGGCAAGCCACCAGCGGGGTGGCTCTCGCCCTGGATTTCCGAAAGCGCCGCCACGCCCGACCTGCTGAAGGAAGCCGGCTACAGCTACACGCTCAACTGGTGCCACGACGACCAGCCGACCTGGCTGCGGACCAGCGCCGGCCCGCTGTGCGCCATACCGTATCCGCAGGAGGTCAACGATATTCCGATGATCGTCGGCCGCCTGATGGACGCGAAGGATTTCGCCCAGATGATCATCGACCAGTTCGACGAAATGCTGGAGCAGTCCCGCTCGCAGTCCCTGGTGATGGGCATCGCCCTGCATCCGTACCTCATCGGCCAGCCCTACCGGCTGCGCCACCTGCGCCGCGCCCTGCGTCATATCGCGGAGCACCGCACTGCGAACGGCCAGGGCGACGTCTGGCTGACGACGCCGGGCGCGATCGCTCAGCTTGCGCAAGCCGCCGGCGCAAACCCATGAACGACGCCTCGCTTCAGCGGCTCGGCGTGGATAAGCCTTCGGACGCCTTGATCGATTGCGCCTGGCTGCTGGCCGATCCCGGCAACGCGCCGGCGCAGCCGGATGTGCGCCTCACCTTGCAAGCTGGACGCGTCCAGCACATCGCTTCGGTGGATGCCGCCCCTGGGGCCCGCCGCAAACTGGTACTGCCGGCGCTCGCCAACGCCCACGACCATGCGCGCACCTTTCGCAGCGCCACCCTTGGCGCTTTCGGCCAGCCGCTGGAAAGCTGGCTGCCGTACCTGGGCGTGATTCCAGGCGCCGATCCTTATCTGTGTGCCGCGACCTCCTTTGCCCGTACCGTGCGCGGGGGCGTGAGCGATGCGATGGTGCATTACACCCGTGTGCAGGGCGTCGGCACCTATCTGGAAGAAGCGAAAGCGGTCGCCCGTGCCGCTTGCGACGTCGGCCTGCGCATCGGCTTCGCGATCGCCATGCGCGACCGCAACGGCATCGCTTACTGCGAGGACGATGCGGTGCTGGCGGCGCTGCGGCCGGACATCCGCCGGGAGATCGCTGCGCGCTTGTCGGTGACGCCCGTGTCCGCGCAGCAGCAGCTGGCGCAGGTGGATGCGGTCGCACGCATGGTGGACGAATCCGGCTATGCGGCGCACGTCACCGTCCAGTACGGGCCGACCGGTGTGCAGTGGTGCGGCACTCCCTTGCTGGAGGCGATTGCCGCGGCCTCGGCCGATAGCGGGCGGCCGGTCCACATGCACCTGCTGGAGACGCAGTACCAGCGGCAATGGGCCGACCAGGTGCATCCGCAGGGCATCGTGCCCTTCCTGGACAGCATCGGGTTGTTGAGCCCGCGCCTGACGCTGGCGCATTGCACCTGGGCGCGTCCGCCGGAACTCGCGCTGCTCGCGGAGCGTGGCGTCACCATCGCCGTCAATACCAGCTCCAACCTCGGCCTGAAGTCCGGTATCGCTCCCGTCGCCGGGATGCTGGCCCAGGGCTGCCGCGTGGCGATGGGACTGGATGGCATGGCATTCGACGAGGACGACGACGCGCTGCGCGAAATGCGGCTGGCCTACTCGCTGCACCGCGGCTGGGGTTTCGAGACCACCATGACGCGCGGCCAGCTCTGGAGCTTTGCCGCGGTGCACGGCAGGCGCAGCGTGAATGGCGCTGCGGCCGCGGCGCAGTCCGGGGGTGGGCGCATCGCTGCGGGCGCCGCCGCCGACCTTCTGGTGCTGGACTGGGACGCGGTGGACGACGACGCCTTGCTGCCGGGGATCGATCCGATGGATCTCCTGCTGGCGCGTGCCAACGGGGCACATGTGGACCAGGTGTTCGTCGGCGGCCGCAAGATCGTGGAGGCCGGCAAGATCGTCGGCGTGGACGAAGCAGCCTTGCGCGCTGAGTTGATCGCGCAGGTCCGAAGCAGCCTGGCAGCCGAGCGCGACACAGCGCACTGGAAAGCCATGATCGATGCCCTCGCGCAAGACCTGGGCCCGTTTTATCGAACGGGGCGCCATCTGCGCTGCTGCTGAAGCTGCGACCCTTTTGAAGCCAAGCCCGACAGGAGCGCTCCTACGCCACCCGTCAGCGGCGTCCTACACCGAATGCCGGCACAGCACCTAACCTCTGGACACGCCGCTGCGTTCGCACTTACAGATGTCACGGGTCAATTGCAATGCCGTCATTGCAGTGTCAAAACCCGGCTCTAGGATGAATGAAGAGCACAGAACGCACCGAAGAGACAACCACGAGAGAGAAAGCAGAAGGGGTCACCAATGTCATCTGCAGATTTTCGCGTTGAGAGCAGCCACCCGATTTCCGGCCGCCTGTGGCCAGTGGGGGGTTCTCAGCAATACTTTTT